>CANPYC010000012.1 GCA_947587615.1 Candidatus Gastranaerophilales bacterium
AAAAAAGATGACTTTGATGAACTGAAAACGGATGAAATTCCAAAAGAAATTAAAGAAACATTATATGAAGATAATGACGCTAATTCGCCAAAAGAAGCAATAAAAGAAGCAATAAAAGAAACTAAAGAAAATATAGAAAATACACAAAAAGCCGCACAAGAAAATACGGAAAAAAATATAGAACAAACAGAACAAAAAAGGCAGGCAATAGAATTAAAATCCAAAATCGAACTCAAAAGCCAAAGCGCTAATGTTGATGAAATCATTGAAACATTCTCGGATAAATACGGAGTAGACAGCGACTTTATAAAAGCAATCATAAAACAGGAATCGGGCTTTAACCCAAAAGCCACAAGCAAAAAAGGCGCAATGGGTTTAATGCAGCTAATGCCAAAAACAGCTAAAAGCCTTGGTGTAACTAATGCTTACAACCCTTGGGAAAATATTGAAGGCGGAGTGAAACACATAAACAGACTTTTAAAAAAATATGACAATAACTATGAGCTTGCTCTTGCCGCTTATAACGCAGGAGAAGGCGCAGTTAAAAGATACGGGGGTATTCCTCCCTACAAAGAAACTCAAAACTATGTAAATTCAATTATAAGCTCATTTAATAAATTAAAAGAGGCTAAAATATGATATCAAGAGGTATTGCAACAACTGCAAAAGGCATGCAGGCTATGTTAGATTTTGAAGACGTGACGGCTCATAACCTTGCAAACGTTACAACAGACGGTTTTAAAAGAAGTCATATAACTTTTCAAGATATTATGGAATCAAACGTGCAGTCAAAAAATGCGCAAGGCAGATATAAAGACGTAGGAACATTAAGTATCGGCTCAAGAGCAGATAGAACATACATAGATTTTTCTCAAGCAGGCTTGGCTGAATCAGGTAACAAGCTTGATGTTGCTTTTCAAGGGGACGGATTTTTTAAAGTAAGATTAAGAGATGTACCCGATAACGTTCAATATGATGAAAAACATTATTACTATCAAAGAACGGGTAAATTTGCTCTTGATGATGATAATTATTTAATTAATCGTGAAGGCGATTATATTATGGATACTCAAAACCGCAGAATTAGAATAACAAGAGACCCCGATACCGAAGATATAACGGAGATGAACAGAACCGATTTAACCCAAGATTTAATTATAAGCGAAAACGGACAAATTGAGCTAAACAGCGGGGATTTCAGAAGCACGCTTCAAAAAATTCAAATTTGCGATTTTTTGGATAAAACAAAAATTTCAACCATAGGACAGGGAAAATACCTTCCGATATACGGACAGGACGCAGGTTTATACACCAAACAAGACGGAACATACAGCTTGCAACAAGGTATGAATGAAATGTCCAATTCAAGTACAATTGTTGAAATGATTAATTCAATTAATGTTTCAAGAGGTTATGAATCTTTAAGCAACATTTTAAAAAGTCAAAGCGAGTCAATTCAACAGTTAATCAATGTAGGTAATATTTCAAGATAAAATATCTTGATGGGGAGAATAAAATGCTAAGAGCACTTACAACCGCAGCAACAGGTATGATAGCTCAACAGAATAACTTAGATGTTATTTCTCATAATATTGCGAACTTATCAACCTATGGCTATAAAAAAGTTAGAGCAGAATTTCAAGATTTATTAAGTCAAATTTATCGCACCCCGGGGGCTCAAATGGGTCAGGGGACATATCAGCCCGTCGGTGTTGAAATTGGTCTTGGTGTTAAAACTTGTGCTACAAACAGAATTTTTACAACAGGAACACTGCAATCAACAGATAGGCAACTTGATATGGCAATAGCAGGAGACGGCTTTTTTCAAATAAGCCTTGATGACGGCTCAATTGCTTATACAAGAGATGGCTCTTGGCAGATGGATTCTAACGGACAAATAGTAACATCTGACGGATATCAATTGCAGCCTCCTATAACAATCCCGATTAATGCAAAAGATATCACTGTTTCTCAAGCGGGGATTGTATCTTGTACAACAGGAACAAACTCTGAGCAAACTCAATTAGGGCAAATTCAGCTTGTTAAGTTTCAAAACCCTTCGGGGCTTTTAGCTATCGGACATAACCTTTATAGAGAAACGCAAGCTTCAGGTACTCCCCTGCAAGGAACAGCAGGCGAGGACGGCTACGGAACAATTGAGCAATGTTTCATTGAAGGTTCAAACGTTCAAACAGTTGAAGAATTAATCGGACTGATTAAAACGGAGCGTGCTTATGAATCTAATTCAAAAGTAATTACGGCAGGTTCAGATATATTACAGCAAACTAATCAAATAGTATAGCGGTTTAAAAAATTATGAAAAGAAATATTAAAAATTTAATCTTGCTTTTATTCTTGCTATTTAGCGTAAATAGCGCTCTTTGCTATACTTTAACAAGTGATGAGCTTGAAAATATAGTAAAGAGTGAAGTTGAAAACCAAATAAAAAGCGATATTTTAAATTATTCAACCGATTATAAAATTGATGTTTACAATATCCCAAAAACTCCCGTAGTAACAGCAGAAAGCTCACTTCCAAAAGTTGAAGTAATAGCGCAGGATAACTCTTTTAAAATTAATTCTTACAAAAGGGTAATAATTAAAAATTCTAAAGATAATATTATAAAATCTTTCCCGATAAACGTTAAAGTTGCAATATTTAAAGAAGTTTTATGCGCCAAGGAGCAAATTCCTTTTAATTCTGAAATAAACCAAGAAAACTCCTACATGCTAAAAAAGGATATTTCAAAATATTTAGATAGAACGATTGATACACCGCTTAATTCAATGATATCTTCAAAAATTTATCAAAAAGATGAAATTATCCTAAAAACTCAAACGAAACAAAAAGCGGTAATGGTTAAAAATTCAACAATAGATATTATCTTTCTTTCTTCAAAAGGTTTAAAAATCACTCTTGAAGGTAAAGCGCTGAATGACGGAGCAATAGGAGATGTAATTCTTGTTCGCTCAAATAAATATAATAAAACATATAGCGCAACAATAAATTCGGCAAAACAAGCAACGGTAAGGATATAAAAATGAAAAAATTATTGGTATTATCACTGGTTTTAATTTCATATAATATTGCAAGGGCTGAAAGCTTATTTTCTCTCAATGCTTCTCAAAATGCCATGATTGAGCCAAAAGCACTGTTTTCATCCGTTAGAGCAAGAGGTGTAGGGGATTTAGTTTCAATAATTATAGATGAAACCCCAAGCTCAATTGATTCCGGGACTTATGAAACAAATAAATCAAGTTCACTCGCTGAAAATTTTACAAACGCACTTAACACAATATTTAAAACCAAACTCAAAGACTCCTTAAACGGTACTAACGGAGATTTAGACGTATCCGGTTCAACTCAGGTAACAAGAAACATGACATTAACCGATAGCGTTGTAGCTCAAGTTGTTCAGGTTTTACCGAACGGAAATTTACTTGTGCAGGGTAAAAAGAGCCTTGTAAGCCAAAATGAAAGAGTTGATTTAATAGTATCGGGAATAGTCGATCCCAGATGGATAAATCAAACAGGAGAAATTTTATCAAGCCATGTAGCTAATCTTCAATACGCTATGAGCGGCTCGGGCACTGTTTCAAGAGGTCAAAACGAAGGTATATTGGATAGAGCAATCAGAACCGTATTCTAATATAGGTAAAATTATGAAAATTAAAAAAATAACAGCATTAATAAGTATTCTTTTATTGTTATGTTTTGAATTAGCTCCTGTCGGTGCAATATCAGAGCAAACCGTAAGAATAAAAGACGTAACCCACGTTAAAGGAATAAGAGAAAATCAAGCGGTAGGTTACGGGCTTGTTGTCGGGCTTCAAAATACGGGGGATAATTCCCGTCATACGCAAATGACAAGCCAGCAAATGCTTCTATCTTTAGGAACGGTTATTGACCAATCAAACTATATTCAAAAAGGTACATCAGCTGCCGTTATTGTAACAGCTACAATTCCGCCTTTTGCAAAAGAAGGAGATAAAATTGATGTTACGGTATCTGCCATGGCGGACGCTAAAAGTCTTGCAGGCGGTGTTTTAGTTCAAACGCAATTGAGAGCACCGAACGGAGAAATTGTAGCGGTTGCACAAGGTCCTGTTACTGTTGGAGGTGTCAGAGCCGCAGCAGGCGGCGCAAGCGCTTCAAAAGGCGTTACAACAACGGGAAGAGTACCGGGCGGCGCTATAATGGAAAGAGATATTCTATCTACAATAGGAGATGAAACATCTCTTACTTTGTTATTAGATAAAGCAGACTATACAATGGCTTCAAGAATATCCAAAACAATCTCAAACAGAATTTCACCCGCAAAGGCACTGGATGGAAGCGCTGTTGAAGTAAGTATTCCTTATAAATATCAAAATGACAGAGTAACATTTTTATCTTTAATTGAAAATCAAATAGTAGGGCTTGTTTCTCAAAAGGCAAAAGTTGTTGTTAACGAAAGAACAGGGACTATTGTTATAGGGGGAAATACAAAGCTTTTACCCGCAGCAGTTGCCCACGGCGGAATAACCGTTACAATTCAAGTTGAAAATGAAGTAATACAGCCAAACCCCTTGGCGGGAGGCGAAACAGCGCTCCAACAAAATGCGCAAATTCAAATAACCGAAAAGCAGGGTTCTTTAATTCAGATGGAAGCCAATTCAAGCTTATCAGACCTTGTTAGCGCTCTTAACAATATTGGTGTTACACCCTTAGATTTAATTGCAATATTACAGGCACTAGCCTCAGCAGGCTCCCTGCAAGCGGAAATTGAGGTAATATAATGACTTACATTGAAAACATAGGCTCAAGTTATATGCAAAACAGCTCCGATTTAGCGGAGATTGAAAACATTAAAAGAGGAACAAAATCGCAAAAAGAACAACTAAAAAAAGTTGCAGTTGAATTTGAGTCGATATTTGTTGCAAAAATGTTAAATGAGATGGAAAAAACAGTGGATAAAGAAGGGTCATTGTTTCAAGAGTCAAAATATCTTGATAATTTAAAATCGTTTATGTATAACGATATTGCAAGAAATATCGCTCAAAACCCCAATACAAGTATAGGTATAGCAAAACAATTGTATTTACAGCTTGAAAAGACTGTTAAGGATTAATAAATGGATATTAATAATAACTCGAATATATCGGCTAATATATCGGCAAATATTACTAATAACGTTATATCTTCTCTTTCAAAGATTAATTTAAACACTGCAAAACGTGCCTTTGAAACGGCAAAAGAAGAGCTGAACAACGAAACTTCCAAGCCTAAAGAAGAAGAAACAAAAAAAGAAGATATATCTTTAATTGATAATAAAAAAACGCAAAAAATTCCTCTTGATATTAAAGATGTCCAAAAATACGCCGATTATATGGGTGAAAAATTAACAATTGATGATATAAATTATGGATTAATGTATGGAAGAAGCGTAATCGCCGACTTTAGCGCATAAGGTAAGTTAAAAATGGAATATAATGAAGTATTAAACGCTTATCAAGAGCTTAAGAGTACTCTTGAAGCAAAAAAAGAAGCAATAATCAAAAAAAACATGGAGCAATTGAGCTTAACGGATGAAAATACAATTGTTTTGCTGGAAAAAATTCAAAAATTTGATTTGAAAAATACTCCGAATAATTTTTCACCCGAGCAAAAAGAAGCCCTAAGAAAGCTCGGAAACGAAATTAAACAAATACAGGAAAATAACGAAATCTTAATACAACACTCTCTTGATGTTATAAATAACCTATTATCTGGTATATTAAATATAGCACAACAAGATAAATGTTCCTATAATTCAAAAGGGATGAGTTGTACTCAAGATGAAAGCTTAGATATTTCATCCATCACGGAAGAAGCATAATTTAAAAGGATTTAATTATGTCATTAGGTCAAAGTATGAATATTACCCTTGGTTCTATGAGAAATAACCAGTATGCACTGACCGTTGTTTCTCAAAACATTGCCAATGCTTTTGTACCGGGGTACCATAGACAAAGGGTAAATTTTCAAACAAACGAATATACAACGGACTGCCGTAACGTTATTGAAACAATAAGAGGTATGAACGGCGCTTCAATTGCTTCTTTATCAAACTATATTGATGACGGCACATTTAAAAGTATGATTGACGCTAATTCTGACGCTCAATACTATAATAAACTTGCCGATAATCTGGGGGCTCTGGAAGATTTAGCCGATAATTTAGGCGACAACGGCTTAAATGCTCTTTTGAATGATTTTTATTCCGCTGCAGCAGACCTTGAAAAACATCCTACGGATTTAACCGTAAGGCGTCAATTTGCTTATGCTGCGCAGAATATCTGTGATAAATTTAATCAACTGTCCTCTAAATGTGATGAAATTCAACAGGATAAAGCAGGAGATATTCAAACACAAACAGACGTTATAAACGGTTTATTGGAAAGCCTTGCTTCCGCTAATCAAGAATATGTTAAAAACGGTCAAAACCCTCAGCTTAAAGCTGAAATTAATTCAATTTTAGAAGAATTATCAAACTATATGGATGTTGAAACGCAGACCAATCCAAACGGTTCTGTTAATCTCTATATAGCAGGTGTACCCGTTGTTCAGGGGGGTGAGCAAAAATATTCTCTTAACGCAACATTTGACCCTAATAACCCTGATAATGCGCTTCAATTCTCTCTGCAATCGCTTGAAAATCCTGATTATGTTATAACCGATGGAGTTAATGAAAGCTTTAAATCGGGCGCACTAAAAGCGGATATTGAATTTTTAAACGGCAAAGGTAAAGATTTTTCAAATATCAACGACTTTAAAGGTGCAATAAATTCCGCAGCAAAAGCTTTTGCAAAAGCTCTAAACGAAATTCAAACTTACAGTAACGGTAATGTAGTCGCTGCTTCAATAAAAGCGGGTGACGAAGGAAAAATGGAGCTTCAAGAATCAACTGTAAAATTTCTTGTTTCATCAAGCGGCAATGATGATGAAATTGACGCTTCAAATATCTCCGTTAATCAACAAATCTTAGACGACCCTTATTTAATTGCGGCAGCAAGAATTGATAAATCACAATACAAAGACGCTGACGGTAATCTAACCGATGATTGGAAAAAAGCAGTCGGAAACTCTGACAATGCGGTTGAATTTGGTTTATTAAAAGACGCTAAAATTTGCACATACGATAACGGAGTAGCTTGCACATTATCGCAATTTTTAACCGATACTGCGGCAAAGAACGGAATCGATGTTGCAAATGCACAAAATAAAGCTGATGTAGCTAATTCGTTAGCAGCTAACGACGCAGCCAACTACGCTAATTTAATCGGAGTTAATCTTGATGAAGAACTTGCGGATATGCTTAAATATCAAAGAGCTTACGAAGCTTCTTGCAGGATGTTCTCAACGATTGACAGCTTAATCAGTACTATTATTAATATGGTATAAAAAGGATTTTTACAATGAGAGTTTCATCTTCCTATCTGTCAAGTTTTGCAACGAGTTCAACAAGCTCGGCTTATGATAAATATCTTGATACCATGAAAAAAATCGTTTCCGGTAAAAAGTTTCAAAAACCGTCGCAAGACCCTGTTGGCGCTTCAAAAGTCTTGAAGCTCAACGATCAGCTTGCAAAATTAAACCAGTATCAGGGAAATATTCAAGCTGCAACAAATGAAATGAATCTTGCTTTTGATACTTTAGGAGATGTTAACGATGAATTAGGCAATATCAGAAGGCTTGTTGCGGAAGCAGCCAATGCAACCACAACACCCGAGAGCGCTAAAGCCATTGCAACAGATATCGACCAGCGTGTTTCAACAATTTTAGACAAAATGAACACAAAATATCTTGACAATTATATATTTTCAGGCACATATACTCAAGAAGCAACCTACACAAAGGCACAAGACGGAACAGTTACATATAACGGAAGCAGCAAAGCCACAGGGGATAGAAATTTATCAATTTCAGAAAATACAGTATTTGCCTATAACTTTACGGCAGAGCAAATATTCGGAACTCAAGACGACAACGGCAACTTCTTTAATCAAATGAGCGAGCTTAAAGAGCTTTTAAACAAAGACCCTTTAGATTATGACGGTATCAGAGAAAAGCTTGACGTACTTGAAAAAGCTCAAAGTCAAATCATTGATACACAGGGGGAAATTTCTGCAAAAGTTACCAAGTTAATGACAACTCAATCAATTAACGAAGATACAATAATTTCACTAACTGAAAACAAAGCGGATATTGAAGAACTTGATTTGGCAACAGCAGCAACAGACTTAGCCAACGCTCAAACAAGCCTTCAAGCAAGCTATTTAATCTCTACACAAATTCTAAACGGCGCAAGCCTTCTTGATTATATCTAACTTTAAAAAAAATTTAACTTACCATTGCCCTCTTATTTATAAAATATTTAAGAGGCTTTTTTTATATTATAAACCTTTAGATTAATTTTTTCCATAAATTCGTATAAATTGATGATAGCAATATTAATTAATTTAACAAATTTTAATATATTTTCTGATTAAACTATAATTTTACATCACGCATTAAATCTTTAAGTTTTTGAATAGTAGTTTTCATTGAAACAATATCCGTTGTTCTTTGCTGCAAAAATGCGTTAATTTCGGGCATTAATTGAATTGCAACATCAAGCTTAGGATTAGAACCCTGCTGATACATACCTACATCAATTAAATCTTTATTTTCTCTATAAAGCGCCATTAAATTACGCATTTTACCCGCAGCTTCCTTGTGCTCAGGGTCGCAAATTGCGCTAAAAAGTCTTGAAATTGAACCAAGAGCGTCTATTGCAGGATAATGGTTTTGCTCTGCCACTTTTCTTGATAAGAAAATATGCCCGTCAACTATACCACGAACAATATCAACAATCGGGTCTGTAATATCATCACCTTCCATTAAAACAGTGTAAAGCGCTGTTATTGAACCTTTTTCAGAATTTCCCGTACGCTCAAGCGCACGCTGAAGCCAAGAAAATATACTTGGCGGGTATCCTTTCATAGTAGGAGGTTCACCTAACGATAACCCTACTTCACGCCCTGCCATAGCGCAACGAGTAACCGTATCGGTCATTAAAAAGACTTTTTTCCCTTGGTCACGAAAATACTCGCAAACAGTTGTTGCAGCAAGCAGGCATTTCATTCTGATTAAAGGAGGCTGGTCGCCTGTTGCACAAACAAGAACAGACTTTTTCATACCCTCTTCTTTAAGAGCGTCAACGATAAACTCTTTAACTTCTCTTCCACGTTCACCAATCAGCGCAACAACATTAACATCAGCGTCCGAGTTTCGAGCAATCATACCTAAAAGAGTGGATTTTCCGACGCCTGAACCTGCAAATAAGCCCATACGCTGCCCCGTACCCATTGTTAAAAGCCCGTCAATTACCCTAACCCCTGTTGACATCTGCTCGGTTATAATTGGTCTATGAAAAGCATCAGGGATAGTTCCGTTTATATTCATATATTTTGCCCCTGTTATATCAAGGGGTTTTGAATCCATAGGTTCACCCAAAGGAGTAATCAATCTTCCCAATAAAAAATCTCCGACAGGTAAAAGAATAGGTGCACCCGTTGTTTCAACCAAAGAACCCTGCCCGATTCCTTCTCCGTCATACAAAAGCAAAAGCTGTGCAACATCACCTTTAAAGGCTTGTACTTCTGCCGCTTTTTTTTCACCCGTATAGGTTTGAATATAGCACAAATCGCCAATTTTAAGCCCCGGAAGCTTAACTTCAACAGTTAAACCCAAAAGCTTTGAAACAACTCCTTTATATTTATATAAATCAATATTTTGGGTTGTTTGATAAACTTTTGTTTTTAAATTTTGAATTTTATATTCTAAATCTTCTTTCATTAAATAAATTATAACATTTTTTTATATATTTTAAAGATTTCCCTTGTAAGCGTCATAGCCGTACCAACTACATTTTCCATCCTTACAAAATGCACTTTCAAGCTCTTCCATTGTTGAATGATTTGTCATTTCAAACGTTACGGGCGTAATTGAAATTCTGTTTGCTCTAAGCGCCGCAATGTCCGTCCCGTCTTCTTCATGTTTTGAAGTAAGCTCGCCTGCCATCCAATAATAAACTTTGCCTCGAGGATCGACACGTCTGTCGTATTCATCGGTGAACATTTTTGTTCCGAGCTTTGTAATTTCAATTCCCGCAATATCTTCTTCTTCAAGCGCAGGTGTATTTATATTTAAAATTGAATTGGGAGGAAATTTAATATCTTTTAATCTCGGCAATAATCTGCAAATAAATTTTGCGGTTGCATCAAAGTATAAAGAGTTTGGCGTCATTGACGACAGAGAAACGGCAATTGAAGGATAACTTAACATCGCAGCCTCCAAAGCGCAGCTCACCGTACCGGAATACAGAATGTCCCTGCCTAAATTGGGCCCGTGGTTAATTCCCGAAATTACGATATCGGGAAGTTCATTTTGCCCTAAAAGCGCACAAATTGCAAGTTTTACGCAATCTCCCGGGGTGCCGTTTGTAACCCATGCTTTTTTAACGCCGTATTGCGGCTCTAATTCTTCAACTCTTATCGGCGAGTTCAGGGTTAAAGAATGCCCCGCTGCGCTTCTTTCCCTGTCCGGCGCAACGACATAAACTTCATGCTCAAGCGCCAAATTGGACATAAGCGCTTTAATGCCTTCAGCCGCAATACCGTCATCATTTGAAATTAAGATTTTCATAATTTTCCCTTTATAAATATTATTTATCATATCATGATAATTTGTATATTTTAAATTTCATCTATATAGATGAATTGATTTATATTAAATAAAAAAATAATGTATAGTAATGATGGAGAATTATTTTATGAAAAGAAAAAATTTTGCTTTTACACTTATAGAAATAACTATGGTTATTATAGTAATTGGCATAATTGCAGCAGTTTCAATAATTTCAGGCTTCCGATTAGAAGATGCCAAATTAAAAAAACTGGCAACCCAAAGCCAGCAGTTTTATACAACCGCTCAAATGGCTTATGAACAAATTGCAAGCAGCAATACAAAAACAGGCAACATAACATCACTAAAAGACGCTAACGGGGATGGCAGGGTTGATTCTGCGGATTTAAAAAAATATTTTCTGAAATATTTTGACGGCATGGAAACAAGTTGCAATGATATTAAAGTTATCAATGAAATTTTCAAAAATAATTATTTAAACTCAAATGTTCAATGCTTCACAACTCCTTCCGATTTAACAATAGGTGTTGAATATGACAAAAATTGCGACTTAAGCGCAGAAGTAAGAGAATATCTTATACCAAACGAACCTTCGACAAGAAGTGTGGATAACGCTTGCGCAAGAATGGTTTATGCTTCGGAAAAAGGCAGGGGAATTGTCGGAGTTGATGTATTTTTAATAGCTTTTGGAAAAAGAACCGTTAAATAATTTTAATTTTAAATTAAATTTAAATATTAATCTTAAATAAATCCATATCAACTTCGCCGATATTATCGCTCAAGCTTTCAAAATGAGCCGAACCTAACGACTCGATATTATAAGAAGTCGGATTTTCTTTCACATATTGCGAGCAGAAGTTTTCCGTTGCAACAATTTGATTGATATATTTAAGCTTATTAATCATAACGAGCGTTTTTGTAATTTCTCTAGGTGTTGCAGATTTATTTGAAGCATGAAAAGACATTATGTAATTTGCCTTAATTGCCATTTTCTCAGCAGCACTTGAAATAGCTTCATATAGTTTTAAAATATCGTCTGCAATTTGCATACAAATTGAAAAATCATTAAAAATTATAATTATTCTGTCTTTAATTGCAAATTTTGCATTTAAATATTTTGCTTTTAATTTATCAGCAAACATTTTTGTAAATTCAAGCTTAATCTTTTGCAGACTTTCCTTACTTTGCTCATCCTGCCCTATATAATCAACATCAAACTCAAACAAACAATAAAAAGTATCAATTTTTAAACTCGACTGTGTTTGTTCTTGAATTTGCCCGCTATTTTCTTTTTTGGGTTGTTCGTTTTTGATTACAATGCTTTCTCGAGTGTTTATATTTTTTTCATTTTTCCTTGCGTCATTTAAAGAGTCGAGATTATTACTTTCATTTGCTTCAATCTGCACTTGAAGCGCTTTTGCGTTATATTCGGTTTCTTTGAACTCTTGGTTTTTGTTATTATCTTCATAAGCTTGCAAGTGAGTGATATTTTCATTGTTACTGTCGGAAACTTCTCCGATTGAAATTTCTTCGATATTTTGAATAATATCATCAACCGCTTCATTTTTTCCCGATTCACCAAGCTTTTTTTTGTTCAATATATCAAAATAATGATTATCAATGTCCAATGGTTCGCCGTTTGTTAATTTACGATATTTTTCAAGGATATTTAAAATCTTAATACAGCCGAAACAAACAAGCGCCATAAGAATTGCAGCAAAAATATAACCCATTGTAATTGTTTTATCGTGTATCGTAATTTCAATATGAACCATCTTATCCATTACACGGGGCAGTATGCCAAAAAGAAAGTCCAGAGCCATAAACGTGTCGTCATCGTTAATTCTGACAAACCAAGTTGAAATAAAAGCAAGACACGCTAAAGGTGTCATAATTCTAATAAATTTTAAGAATGATATCAGTAAATTTAATCCCATAATTTAATATTATCTATTAATCTCGTATCACTTTCAGGTACTCTTGCCGCAATTAAAATAAGGGTATCATTGTTTATTTGAGTTTGAATTTCAAACGTATTTATATCAACAAATTCAATATATTCAACGTCTAAATCCTCCATTAATTTAAGCGAATTATCGGTAATTGATTTTTTTGTTGCAATTCCTTCCTTGTAGTCTTTTTTTGCTTGGAATAAAGCTTTTGAAATATTAAGAGCAAGTTTTCTATCATGCTGCGTTAAATATTGATTTCTGCTTGAAAGTGCCAAATTGTCAGCTTCTCTAACTATCGGACAGGAAATAATTTCAATATCAAAGTTTAAGTCTTTAACCATTTTTTTAATAATAAAAAGTTGTTGAGCGTCTTTTTGTCCAAAGTATGCTCTATTTGCTTTTGTTAGATTGAATAACTTTGCTACAACGCTGCAAACCCCGTCAAAATGCCCTGGGCGAGATTTAGCGCAGAGTTTATTTACCGCTTCATAAGGAGGACAAATTAAAGTAAGCTCATCCTTATTACCCTGATACATTTCAGACACCTTCGGAGCAAAAAGAATTTTAACCCCTGCATTTTCACAAAGTTTTGTATCATTTTCAAGTTGTCTTGGGTATTTATCTAAATCTTCATTAATCCCAAATTGAATTGGATTAACAAAAACGGAAACAACTGTATTATCGTTCTCTTTAACAGCACGATTGATAAGGCTTAAATGCCCTTGGTGCAAAGCACCCATAGTTGGCACAAGACCGATTGAACCTTTAAGATTTTTTATTTCTTCCCTTAATTCTTTAATGTTATCTATAATTTTCAAGTTTTTCCATCTCCTCGGTGTCGAGCGTGAATGATTCTTCTATGCTTGGAAAAGCACCCGATTCAACGTCCGAACAATATGCTTTTGCTGTATTAATCATAATATCTTTTAAATTTGAATATTGACGGGCAAATTTCGGTTTAAATCTGTCATATTTACCGAGTATATCGTCACAAACAAGCACTTGACCGTCACATAAGTTTCCTGCGCCTATTCCTATTGTCGGTATTCTTAATCTTTCAGTAATAAATTGAGCAGATTGCAAGGGCATTAGCTCTAAAACAATTGCAAAACAGCCTGCTGATTGCAGCTTGAGCGCATTTCTTAAAATTTCCAGCGTATTTTCAACTTTTTTGCCTTGAACTTTATGCCCGCCGATTGAATTAATGCTCATAGGAGTAAAACCCAGATGTCCGATTACGGGAATTGAATTTTGCGTCAAATGTTTAATACACTCAAGAATATAGTCGTTACAGCCTTCAATTTTAACCGCATTAGCGCCCGCTTTAATAAACTCGCAAGCATTTTTCATTGTCTGCTCTTTATTGATTTGAAAGCTTCCAAAAGGCATATCGGCTATTAAAAGCGCATTTTTTACCCCTCTTGAAACAGCTTTTGTAAAAAGAAGCATTTCATCCATTCCGATATCGTATGTATTTTCATAGCCGAGAGCAACTTGTGCTAAGGAATCACCCACAAGTATCATATCAACTCCCGCCTCGTCAAAATACTTGGCGCTTGAGTAATCGTAAGCGGTTAAAACCGTTATTTTTTTACCTTCTTTTTTGAAGCTCGAAATTTTTTGAATACTCTTTCTCATCTATCCCGACTTTATTTTCTTTTTGTCGTTCTTTTATACCAATATAATATAGCTTTGGATAATTTTGTGCAATTATGTCTTACAAGACCGTCCTTGTTATCTTCCAGCAGATTTTTTGACACAACTTCAACTCCCAAGCGCCTTAGCTCTGCAATATCAATCTCAACAGGGAATGAACCCGCCTGTTCATATTTTTGAGCTAAATTTCTCGGCATTGTGTTATTAACCAATACCGCATCAAAGAAATTTTTATTTGAATCATCAATGTCATCAAGTCTTACATGGTCAAATATTGTTTTAACATGGTCTGAAACAGAATAGTTATCCGTTTCACCTACTTGTGTCATTGCATTACAAATATATAATTTTTTGGCTTTAGACTCCCAAACGGCTTTTGTTAAATCTTTTATTAAAAAATTTGAAATGATTGAAGTATAAAGGCTTCCGGGGCCCATAAGGATTAAATCGGCATTATGTATTGCTTCAACAACATCCGGAGTAGGTTTACAGTTAGAAGGTTCAGAGCACAGTTGCATAATTTTTTTACCCGCTTCAGGGATATTACTTTCCCCTCTAACAATTGAATCATCTTCCATTTTAGCATAAAGCTTCATATCGTCGCACGTTGCAGGCAGAACTCTTCCTCTAATTAACAATACTTTTGATGTTTCTTTAATAGCCGAAACCATATCCCCGCAAATTGCCGTCATAGCAGTAATAAAAAGATTTCCGAAGCTGTGTCCTTCTAAACCGTCACCTGTTTTAAAGCGATATTGAAAAAGTTTTGTTACTTTTTCATCATCATCGGCTAAAGCGGTAATACAGTTTCTTATATCCCCGGGGGGTAAAACTCCCATCTGTTCTCTTAATCTTCCCGAAGAACCGCCGTCATCTCCAACGGTAACAATGGCTGTAATATTATTTGTTATTTTTTTAATTCCTCGAAGCAAAGTGGATAAACCTGTCCCGCCTCCGATTGCAACAATCTTAGGTCCGTGATCCAGTTTCATTTTGCGATATAGAACTTCGCCCATTGACTGACGTTTTCTTTTTGTATAGTTGTCATCCATATCAATTGTTGAAAAATTTGTTTTTTTCCAAGCAAGGATGAATAAAATTCCTCCGAGTATAACCAAAACAATACCAACAGGCTCAGGCGGTACGATATGGAACAATTCTTTTGCTTTTTTGACGATATAATACAGCGGTTCAAGTTTAAATATAAACGTAGCGCCGATTGCAGCTAAAACAGAACCCGTTATGCTGAGTAAAAACCATCTTTTTACCTTTAAACCGGGTACCAGCCATATTGCGTCTTTTGGCATTTTGATTTTTTTATCAAATATTTTCATTTTTAGCCTTTATATCTGTTCTTGAACTCTGTTATAGTTAATTGGGGTTGGTTTTATAATGTCATAAGCCCTTTTAATATCCTCAAGCGCTCTAAAGTGAATTGTATCGGGTTTAATTTCCAACTCTCTTACCGCTCTAATTGAGCTTGTTTGATTAAACTCCACTTCATAAGCGGCTTTTGCCCCGAGAGATTCAATAAATTCTTTAGTTTGCGGATTTTGAACAATAATATTTAACCACGGATTAATTTTTTTTATTGCCAAAGCCATTGTTTGAGCAGCATTTTGCGATTGATTTATAAGCTCTTTTAGGGCACCGTGCGCTCTTACGTGTTCGACTTCAAGGTCAAACGTCTTTGCATAGGCAATTATAGCACCTGTTTGATAAGTAATTACCGAAGTAAGTTCATCCTCATCAAGTTCCATTTTTCTTTTGCCAAAGCCTTGGATATCGGGATAACCGATATGAGCACCAAGGGCGCAGTTTTTTTCTTTTGCAAACAAGAGTGCTTTTCTTATGCTCACTGGTTCTCCCGCATGGAAACCTGCTGATATATTGATAGAACTTGCATAATTAGCAATTTCATATTCAACTTCATTTTTATATACACCATAACTTTGCGCCATGTCACAATTAAAATCGTACAATTTTTTCTCCAAATCTAGTTTTGTAAGTTTATATATGAGCAAATATAGACTTATTTTATCATATAACAAATTATACAATGAATTATTTAAATTTTAGGATTATTAAGAAAAATTCATACTATGCAACTAGAAAATTTTAAAAATTCATCCCTTTGAAGGATAGTGAGCTGAATTGATTTATTTTAAAAAGATTTTTATATTTTTTCATTTGATATATAATATAATAACTTAGGAGAATATTATGAAAAGAGCATATATAACCGTAGCAAATAAAGAAAATATTGAAGTTTTAGCAAAAAATTTAATCAATAAGGATTATGAAATTGTTTCAACGGGTAATACATATAATTACCTTGTATCTTGCGGTATTAAAGCAGCTAAAAGTTCTGATATTACAGGTTTTAGTGAGCTTTTAGGGGGTAAGGTCAAATCCCTGCATCCGAAAATTTTTGCCGATATTTTAGCAACGGCGAGTGAGAGAGCAAAAGAAAATCTTGAAGGCTTTGACCTTGTAGCAGTTGACCTTTACCCTTTTGAAAATTATCTTAATAAAGATATTGAGCTTGATACACTGTTAGCAAATATTGATATCGGGGGTTGTGCTTTAATTCGAGCTGCCGCAAAGAATTTTCAAAACGTTATTATAATTTCAAGCGCTGATGATTATAATATTGACCTTGATAGTATTGATGATAAAAAAAGGCAGGAGCTGGCGCTTAGGGCTTTTGAAAAAACATCAAAATATGATTTTTTAATTTCAAAAAAACTGGCTTCTCAATTTAAGCTTGAAGAAAATAATAAAAACTTTTACTTTAATAAAATTAAAGAATTAAGATATGGTGAAAATCCTCATCAAAAAGCTTCTTTATATAGCTACAATAAAGAACTTGACTGGGTTCAATTGAACGGCAAGGAGATGTCTTATAATAATATCTTAGATTCAACAGCAGCGCTTGAAATCAGCGCAGAATTTTTTGATGTTTCAGCCTGCACAATTGTAAAACATACAAATCCTTGCGCTGTGGCATTAGCTTCAAATATTGAACTAAGCTTTGATAAAGCGCTTGATTCTGACCCCATTAGCCCTTTTGGCGGTGTTGTTGCTTTTACAAAAACGGTTGAAGAACCTTTAGCTAAAAAATTAACTTCAATGTTTTTAGAAGTAATTTTAGCGCCCGACTACACGAAAGAAGCTTTAGAAGAGCTTAAAAAGAAGAAAAATTTAAGGGTTATAAAAATTAATACACCTTATCAGGATATTTTAAATTTTGTTGATGAAGAAATCAGATTAACTCCTTTTGGAGCTTTAATTCAGCAGAAAGATAATAAAGACCTTGATGTATCAACTTTTAAAGTAATTACAAAGAAAAAACCTTCACAAAGCGAAGTTGAAGATATGATTTTTGCTTTTAAGGTTGTAAAACATGTTAAATCTAATGCCATTGTTGTTGCAAAAGATTTAAGAACGCTTGGTATTTGTGCAGGTCAGACAAACAGGGTAGGAAGCGTTGAAATTGCGCTAAATCGGGTTTGCGATTCTCCAAAAGGGTCGGTTTTAGCAAGTGATGGGTTTTTCCCCGCAATTGATAACATTCAGGTAGCGGCACAAAACAGGGTAAGTGCCATAATTCAACCCGGCGGAAGCATTAAAGATAAAGAAGTAATTGAAACAGCCGACAAATATGAAATTGCGATGATTACAACAGGTATAAGACACTTTAAGCACTAGGTTAAATATGAAAAATATTTTCTCTAAAAGTTCAAGAGCCTTTTTCGGATTGAGCTTGGGGCATTTTAACATTGATTTATACGCAGCTTTGTTAACACCTTTGTATCCTATGATTACAACAAAACTGGGGATAAATCTTGCTTCAATCAGCCTTATAATTGCTCTTGGGCATTTGGTTTCTTCAATGTTGCAGCCTGTATTTGGTTATATTGCAGATAAATTGCACCACAGGTTTTTTATGGTTTGGGGTTTGATTATTAGCTCCGTTTTTATTCCTCTTGCTATTAAAACAACGTCTGTTGGCGCTTTTTTAGCATGTCTTTTGCTTGGAATGGTCGGAAATGCTTTCTTTCATCCCCAAGTAAGTGCTATGATAAAAGATTTTAATAAAAACAACCCTCAATTAACAAAATATATGGGGATATTTTTAGGCTTAGGCACAATCGGATACGCCATAGGACCTTATTTAGCAACATTTTTTGTGGATAATTGGGGCGAAAACGCTTTTCTTTCCTTAGGTTTATTAGGGTTATTATCATGCTTATTTTTATACTTTTTTGTTCCTAAAATGCCCGAAAAAGATTGCTATAATAAGGAAAATTTCTTTTTTATAATTAAAGAAATTTTAAAAAATAAAACCTGTATGTTTTTAACTTTTATATCAACGATTAAATCGGCGGTCAGCATTTCTTTTGGGACATATATTCCGTTTTTATTGGAAAAACAAGGTTTTTCGCTTCAACAAACGGGTTTTATCGTAACATTATTTTTTGTTTTTGGAGGATTAGCCTCAATATACAGTTCAAAATTTGAAAAATGGCTTGGAACAAAAGGAATAATTGTTTTCTCTTTTGTTTCAATTCTCCCTTTAATTTTATTATTTTTGTATGTTCTTGAATTTAACAAATATATTGCAGTTATATTGTTTATTTTGACAGGATTTTTCATTCTTTTATCGGTCGGGGTTATTTTAGTTAAAGCTCAAGAGGTTATGCCAAAATATACCGCCGTTATAAGCGGGGTTATGCAGGGTTTCAGCTGGGGTTTAGGAGCGTTGTTTCTGGCACCTTTAGGGATTGTCGGGCAGAATTTTGGAGTTGATAAAATTTTAATCTTAATGAGCGCAATTGCTTTTGTTGCAGGATTGAGTGCCATAAAAAATAAGGATATATAGGTTCTAAAGCGCATTAGCTTATGTTGTTTGAGGCAGCAAAAAAGGTACGGCAATAATATGGCAATGTCAAAGCATTTCAAATTTAGCTAATTAGCGAGGGCAGGTTATTTTTACAAGGATAGGGATAGAAGCCCGCAGGGTGGATAGTGCACCATGCTTAAAGTTGAAAACCTGCAAGTTAGGTTAGATGGTAGACTAAAGTCTACCCTACAATTATACTTCTGCACCGCAGGGTGGACTTCAGTTTAGTATACGTAGTTTAGGGATGGTAGACTAAAGTCTACCCTACAATTATATTTCTCCACCGTAGGGTGGACTTCAGTCCACCGTTTATAACTTTTGAAAATTAAATCCGTTCTATAGTGTGGAACCATCCGTAGGGTAGCAGTAGGGTAAACCAAACTACCATTTCACTTGAAACAAGCACCCGTTCAGCAAGATTGCCACGGATTAAACCTTGATAAAGCGGCGGTTGAAGCTCACCTTACGGCTATTCAGACAAAAATTTTTTTACAACAAATTGCGCAAGGCATATTTGCGCTATTGCGGTATTGAAAAAATTAATTAGGTTTCTTTTTCAATTAATTTATCGCTTTTGGTAATAATCAGTTTATTATTTTCAATTGTGTATTTTACCATATTAACTTCAGGGTCAATGTCTAATAATGCAAGCAAAGTCAGGTTCACACTCAACACCCAGCTATTACCATTTCTAATTAATTTTCTATCTAATGTCATGATATTTACCATACTTCTGTCTGTAAATATATGATAAGTTCTTTAAATATTATTTTATAACCTAACATTAGATGTATAAGTTCAGATACGAAAAGCAATAATTATGTATTTTTATAAGTGTAATAATTAATTAATTTTGTTGAAAATCGCACAGATAATACATAATAAATTATATTAATAACATACTACTAAATACTTGACAATATAATATCAATAGATTATATTAAAATAAATTATATTATATTATGAATTTTATTTTTTATTACTGTTTAATTAAAAAGAAAGGATGTTAAACAATGGAAAATCAAACAAAAGAAAAACTTTATTCAGATAAGAATTTTAATACAGAGCCGCTTTTTCCCATAAGTACATTAGCAAATATTCTTAAAGTACATCAAAGAACCTTACGAATATATGACAAAGAAGGTTTATTAGTACCCACAAGAAAAAAGGGCAGTTCAAGGCGCTGTTATTCATTGAATGACATTGAAAAAGGAAAACTGATTTGTTTTTTAACAAGGAATTTAGCTTTAAACCTGAACAGTGTAAAGATTGTATTTGTTTTTATTGAATATGGAAATGTTGAAGCGCATGAATATATTGATTTTATTAAACAAATTGCAAATAAAGCTAATATTAATAATTCAGTGCAGCAAGCTAACATCAAAAAAACCTCAAAACGAGGAAGGTATACAACAAAAAAGTCTGCATAATATGTTATCTATTTTTTAATTTCCCTAATATGAAGAATAGAAATTCTTGCGAGTTGAGATGCCACATTTAAAGCAGCAGCTTCATCTAAGGGTATGGTTCTAATATTTTTATGTTTTGAAAATGAACCATATATCTTTAAATTAGTATTATTAACAGTCTTTATTCGTCTAATATCTTCTATTTTTAAATCTACCCTGGCTTTAGTTTTTGGATTTTTATTTTTGTATACTCTATTATCTCCAATTTTAAATATTTCTTCTATTTTATTTTCATTGAGTTCTTCAGTAATATCAAAAACAGATATTTCTAATTTTCCTTTATCTCTTTCGCCATAGAACATTGCAGAAGAAGCACAATTATTATTTTTGTCAAAATGCCTTTTATTATTAGAATACCGAGTTAGCATTCTATTGTTTCTTTTATCTTCAAATTCAAGCATTTTTTAATATCCGTGTTATTCTGCCAATTAAATCAATCTGATTTGTTTCTGTTTGATAATTTTCACCATATTCATTTATGGTGTCGGTTATGATACTGTAAATATATCTGTTATTGCCACAAAATACTATAGCAATACACGCACCGTTATAATTCCATTCAAAACCCAAGCAACCATTTTTAAATGGGACAACATTAGGAATTATAGTTACATCTTTTAAATAAAAAGCAAATTCATTAATATTCAAATAAGAGCTGTATAATATTCCTTTTGATTTTGTTTTTAATTCATCAGCCCAACCGTCGTTTTTACATTCATTGAAAACCGCATCAATTTCAGGAGATAATAAAGTTCTTGGAGTTGACTCAACTTCTGTTAATCTATATTTATCGGCATTTGATTTAATAAATTCCGGCTCAAACATTGTATTTACTTCATATAGTGCAGCTGGCATATATGCCCAAGATAACGCTACAGCCATTAATTAAACTCCTTTATATTATTTGCATTTTCAAAATTAGAGAAAAATATTTTATTTTTGAAATTTTTTAATTCATTAAGCCTTTGCTTAATGTCTTCAATTTTATTTAAAGTATATTTTTGATTTAAATGTGTATCAATATCAAAAGTAATATTAATTAAATCAGATTGTTTTGTAGGATTATATTGAGTTTTTACAGTAGCAAAAATATCATCATTCTCGGAATTTAAAATATTTGATACTAACAGCGAATTTGCAATTTTAGCATAATGCTGCGTTTGTTTGTTGCAAGTTAAATGAATATTAGGGGAAATATAAAAAACCTTACCTATGTCTGAATTAGGTATATTGAAATTATTAATATATCTCAAACCCATTTCTTGTATTTTAAGTTCTTTAACATTTGAATTAAAAAAACAATTTAAAATACTATAAAATTTATTAATAAAAGTTTCATAGTCTTTGTACTTATTCTTATCAACATATAATATTCTATTAGGTTCTATTATAAATTCAGCAGCGTTGTTATCGTTTGTGAGTTTAAGTCCGACTAAAATATCTTGGGTTAATTTTAAACTATCACCAAACTGAAAGGACATCACTTGGGTTTTTTCTTTTTTGGAAAAAATATCTTTTAATTTTGAATTTTCATAAAAATCTACAATATCATCAAAAGATTTAAAAATACTCTCAAAAATTAATCCAACCACAACCTGTTTTATAGGCGGATTATTTAATTTGTTTTTTTCTATATCACACATATTCATTTTTGCTTTAATAAAATTTTATAAAACTACATTGAAAATTATAACATATAATTTAACAAAATATATAAAGTAAAATTTTTCAAAACGAGGAAGGTATACAAAAAAGTCTGCATAAAATATGACTTTTAAGCAGACTTTTTAGCAAACTTTTGTTTTTATATTTTCTATTTTTTAACAATTCTAATAGCGCTATCAGGACATGTTAGAGCGCAAGTTCCGCAGCCTATACATAATTCGGGGTCGGGTTCAACGCAGGGTGTTTGATATAATCCGACATCTTTTGACCATTTTAAACATTGTTTCGGGCATTTTACCATACAAAGACCGCAGCCCTTGCATAACTCGGAAAACATATACCAATCGGCTTTGCCTTTTGCAACGTTATCAATTTTATAGCCTTTATATTGTTTTACTTCAGCCATTAAACACCAACCTTATCTATCATAGCCATACCCATTTCAAGAGCTTTATAGTTAAGTTCTCTAAGTTCGGGTTTAGCGTCAAATTTCTTACCTAATGCAATTTCCATTGCGTTTTTGATATCTTCAAGTTTTAAAACTTTTGTTGCCTGTAATAATACCCCTAAAATCATAATGTTAAATACTCGGGCCGATAATTGCTCATTAGCAATTTTATTTGCTTCAACGGCAATTATTTCCTTGCATTTTACCTGAGGTTTTGTTGTGCAAACGGAAGAATCATAAACAATTGTAGAATTTTCGCAAGCATAAGTTTCACATCTTTGAATTGCTCTATCCGAAAGCATGATGATGATATCACCCTTTGCAAAACGGGGTTCACCTATCTTTTCGTCCGCAATTTGACAAAATGCAACGGAAACTCCGCCACGTTGTTCTACGCCAAAATTAGGAATGTATAATATTTCTTTTCCTGCTTCGTAACCGGCTTCAACAAGGATTTTTGCAATTGATTGAACACCTTGTCCGCCTTCACCCGCTAAAACGATTTTTGTTCTTGCCATGATTTACTCCAATCCTTCTCCGGTTAAGAATTCTTTTACTTCAAAGCATTCTTCCATTGTTTTTAATCTGCCCCAGGTATCAACATTATTTGTTCTCCAATTCAAAGGACAAACAGACAGAACTTCAACAAATGAATAGCCTCCATCTGCCGTATTTTTAAGAGCTTTTTTAAATGTTGAAGAAAGTTTTCTTAAATTTGAAACAGAAGCACGAGCAACATAAGACTTGTTAGGATCTGCAATTGAGGCAACAAGTTCTGCTGCTTTTGCGGGTCTTCCCGTAACTTCGCAATCACGTCCGTAGGGTGTTGTTTCTGTTTTTTGTCCGGGCATTGTCGTAGGGCTCATTTGTCCGCCTGTCATACCGTAGTTTGTATTGTTTGCAACAATTACGAGAATGTTTTCACTTCTTGTTGCAGCATTAACAAGGTGTTGAGCGCCGATTGCAAGACCGCCGCCATCACCCATATAAGCAATACCTACTGTACCGGGGTTCGCTCTTGTAACACCATAAATAACGGGAGTTGTTCTTCCATGGTGAGTTTGAACAGTGTCTAAATTCATATAATTCCAAGATAATAATGAACAGCCGATATCACAGCCAAAAACCGCTCTTTCGTTAAGCTCAAGTTCATCAATTGCTCTTGCCAAAGTTTTTAAAATCATACCATGACCGCAGCCGGGGCAGAATTTTGAAGCTCCTGCATCAGCATTTTGCGCTTTGGCTAAATCAGGTTGTATATCTAAAGTTGTAATCATTTTTTATTTACCTCTTAATCTCTTTATACGCTTTTAGTGCGGGTTTTAGGTTTATTATTTTAAGCGTTAGTTTGTTTTATATTTTTAAGTTTAAACGCTTGCCATTTCCCTAACCATTGATTGAACTTTTTCAACAAGGTCATCACCCGTAACACCTACACCCATTTTGAATAATGTTTGATAAGGTGTAGTTATACCGTATAATTTTTCTAAGCACATTTGAGCCAATTGTCCGTTGGCTGATTCCGTAAACAGTATTTGTTTTGCTCTTTTAACCGCTTTTCTCATTGGTTCAACAGGCAGAGGTCTGATTGTAATGGGTCTGAATAAGCCTGCTTTAATACCTTTTTGTCTTAATTCATCAACCGCAGTCATAGCTGAGCGAGCAACAATACCATGGGCAATTATCAATACTTCAGCATCTTCCGCTTTATATTCAAGATATTCTTCAACTTCCTTGCTCATAGCGTCGTAATCAATTTGATACTGGTCTAAGTGAGCCATTAATTCTTCTTCTAAGTTAAAGGTATTTCTTAAATGCGTTGCTTCTCTATCAACGCCGATTTTTCCGGGCGCTCTAAGTGCCGCAGGTGTAGGTTCCATCTTAATACCACGACTTGAAGGGTCATACAATGTAACCGGTTCTCTCATCTTGCCTTGATAACCGTCTGCAAGCATAAACGTCGGGAAGCGGTATTTCCAAGCAGTGTTAAAAGATTTAATCATATAGTCGAATAAATCCTGATGACCTGCCGTTGAATAAACTATTCTAAAGCCTTCGCCGTTTCCGCCAAAGCATGTTAATCTTGTTTCTTGTTGAGCATAAATTACAGTAGCGGTTGAAGGACCTCCTCTTTGCATAACAGCGCACACAAAAGGAATTCTCATCATCTCAGCCATTGATTGAGCGTCTTGCATAATAACGTTTCCGGGGCCTGCTGTTGCAGTAAATGCACGTTTACCCGCTAAAATACCGCCGATTGTTGAAAAGCCTGCTGATATTTCATCTTCCGTTTGTAAAAAGCCTGCTTCTGTCTTAGGAAGCAATTTACACCAAGTGTGCATAATTTCATTTTGAGGTGTAATCGGGTAACCATACATAAATTCGGCTTCTGCGGCATTTGCTGCATAAGCGATTACTTCATTACCCGTCAAGAACATTCTGGTGTCTTGAGTGATAAGTTTTTTTACCATAATTAATCCTTAACCCTAATCTGTAAACTAATATAATTTTACAGTACTACAAAAATATTATAGCTTCAAGAAAATTTTATTTCTTAACACTTATGTTAATTTTATTAATAAAAATCGGTTTTGTATTAATTACTTAAACACCCATAATTTAAATATGACAAATGAAATCATAGCCATAGGCAGAATTAAAAGCGCTTGAGCAAAATAATTATTTAAAAAATTAACTAAAATATGCAGCAAAACGCTGTTTATTAAAAATGTGAATACATAACTGAAAATAAATTTAAAAATAAGTTTATTGTTGTGATTTTTAAAAACAATTGAACCGGTTGTTTTAAAGTTCCATAATACTCCTAAGACATATTGAAAAAATAAAGAAATGTTTGCACTAAACCCAAGAGTAACAAACATTGCATAAAGCATATATGAAACAACGGTATTCAAAGCGCCGACAAACAAATATTTAAAAAATTTTTCGTCTATTTTTGAAAATAAACCCCATAAAAATTTCTTATGAATGTAATGAAACAAAAAAGATACCCCGTTTCTCGTTTTAGAGAAAAGCGGAGTATCTTTAATTTTTTGTTTTAAACTAGCCAACATATTCTTTAACTTCAGCGGGTGTATTTTTAGCGTCCAGCTTAATACCCGGGCCCATTGTAGTTGAAAGATAGATTGATTTTAAATAAGTTCCTTTTGCAGCGGACGGCTTTGCTTTTAATACCGCATCAGCCAAAGTTGCAAAGTTTTTCATTAAATCATCCGTTGAAAATCTCATCTTACCCAAAGGTACGTGAATCATACCTTGTTTATCGGCACGAAATTCAACTTTACCTGCTTTAGCGTCTTTAACAGCTTTAGCAACATCAGGAGTAACAGTTCCTGTTTTAGGGTTTGGCATTAAGCCTTTAGGACCTAAAACTCTACCTAATTTACCAAGTTTAGGCATCATATCGGGAGTTGCGATTAATGTATCAAATTCAAACCAGCCGTCTGAAATTTTATCGATTAATTCTTCGCTTCCTGCTTCATTAGCGCCTGCTTCTTTTGCTGCTGCAACTAAATCAGCCTTAGCGATAACGCAAACTCTTACTTCTTTACCAAGACCCGCAGGTAAAACAGTGGTAGAGCGTATTTGCTGATCGGCATGTTTTACATCAATACCAAGGCGCATGTGGCATTCAAGAGTTTCATCAAATTTTGATGTAGCGCTTGCAACTTCCTGAAGTTTTTTAATTGCTTCAAGTGCGCTTGACGGTTGATTAAAACCTTCCATCATTTCATTTATTTTCTTTTGTTTTTTGGTTAATTTAGCCATTTTCTTCTCCTTATTGGTAGTAGCGGCAATTATTTAATCTTTCTGACGTGTTGAGCGTCGTTAAGATTAATTTGTTGCCTCCCATAGTAACTATTGTGCAACCGTAACACCCATTGCACGTGCTGTTCCTTTAATCATTTCAACAGCAGCTTCAAGGGATGTTGCGTTTAAGTCATTCATTTTAATTTTTGCAATTTTTTCAAGTTGTTCTTGAGTTATTTGACCAACTTTTGTTTTGTTTGGTGCAGCTGAACCTTTTGGCAAGTTCAATTCTTTTTTAATTAAAACTGCTGCGGGTGGTGATTTTGTAACGAATGTGAAGCTTCTGTCTTCATAAACGTCAATAACAACAGGAATAATGTAGCCTGCTTGTGAAGCAGTTCTTTCATTAAACTGTTTGCAAAAATCCATGATATTAACGCCTTTTTGACCTAAAGCAGGACCAACGGGCGGTGATGGATTTGCTTTTCCGGCTTCAATTTGTAATTTAATTTTGCCGGTGATTTTTTTGTTTGTTTTTGGTGCCATTTTATTCTCCTTTCGTGGTAATTGCGGCTTATTCTCTGTAAGCCTTCCACTGTTTGCACTTAAATTTGGTTAGAATACCGTTTGCTTCACCTCGGCTTGCGCCTTAGTTATGTCTTCGCTCTGTTCGTCAATGCTCAACGCATTGCCGTCACGAGCTTTACCACTATTAAACTTTTTGGATTTGTTTGTATTCCAATTCCACGGGAGTTTCACGTCCAAAGATAGAAACCATTGCTCTAAGTTTAGACTTATCGGGATAAACTTCCGTAATATCGCCGATAAACTCTGCGAATGGGCCTGAAATAATTCTGACTTTATCGCCAACTTTAACATCAAGCTCAATTTTGGCTGTTGTTTGTTGACCTCTGTGGATGATTTTTTTAATTTCCGAATCTTTAGCGGGAATCGGTTTTTTAGATGTTCCGACAAATTTTGTAACACCTGCCGTATGCCTTACAACATACCATGAGTCGTCGTCCATTATCATTTCAACCAAAACATAACCCGGGAAAATCTTTTCTTCTTTTTTGGTCTTTTTACCCGAACGGACTTGAGTAATTGTTTTTTGCGGAACTTCAATTCTAAAGATTTTTTCACCCATATTCATATACTCAACACGTTTTTCAAGGTTGACTTTTACTTTATTTTCATAGCCTGAATAAGTGTGAACTACATACCATCTTTTCTTTGGTGCTTTTTCAACGTTATGTGTCGGTTCTTTTGAGATATAAATATTTTCTTCGTTATTTTCTTGAATTTCGTTTTGAATTTCGTTTTCTTTTTCTGACATTTTTCAACCTTTACTTAATTAGACCCAAAACAAATATGAAAAATTTATCCATTAAAAATATAACAATAGTAAAAAACGTTACAACAACAAGCACAACACCTGTTTCAACAATTACCTGTCTGCGAGTAGGCCAGGAAACTTTTGACCATTCAGCCTTTACACCTTTAAAGTAGGTAATCATTGAATCTTTAAAGCTTGTTGTTTTTGTATCTGCTTGAACTTTTTTTTCTGTTGACATTTCTTACTTTCTATATTTTTCAAGTTTAAAAATTTTTTAAATTTTTATCTTTGTATTTTTTAAAACGCGCCCTGAAGGACTCGAACCCTCGACATCCGGTTTTGGAGACCGACGTTCTACCAACTGAACTAAGGACGCTGATTTAATTTTATTTTGTTTCCTTGTGTGCTGTATGTTTTTTGCACTTTGGACAATATTTGTTCAATTCCATTCTTTCTTTGTTAGTCTTTTTGTTTTTTGTTGTGGTGTAATTTCTTTCCTTGCACTCTTCGCAAGCCAGAACAACCATCTTATCATTTTTTCCTTTGATTCCCATTTTAACTGCCTTTCTTGGGGTCTAAATCAGTAATAGCTTCTTATTAAGAGAATGTCCGATAGTAGGACATTCTGATTGTATTTTAAACTTATGTAACTATTTTAACAAGAACATTAATTTTTACAAATATTTATTTTTAGTTTTTTACAGTTTTGTAACATTTTTTTAAATAAAAATGCTGCCCTATTCAGGCAGCATTTGAAAATCTGTTTTTTCTTCGTTTTTTAGGCCAGATAATTTAATCTGTCATTTTTTGAAGAATAGTTTTTAAGCGCATTCAACTCGGCATTAATTGCCTGATATTGAACTTCATTTGAAATTTGCTCCATATCAAGAGCATTTTCAGCCGCTGCAACCGATTCAAGATTTGAACCGAAAGAAGGACTGTTTAGCATTCCACGTCTTGAAGAAAAATTTTGCAACATATCAAATTGCAAATTGTTTCTTTGAGCGATTAAATTTTGGCGAGCAAGAGCGTTAAGTAACATACCCATAGAAATAACCTTTCCTAAAATCATTTCTATACTACCACAAATGTAATAATTTTTCAAGTAAATGTTAAGGTTTATAACAGAACAGATAAATTAGGCATGCTTTTTGTGTTTGAAAAGGATATATAAGCTAAAACGGTAATATAATTTTTATTTTAACCATTTTGATTTACTTTTTTCTTTATTGTATAATATAGTAAACAGACTATTTAGGAGGGAGTTAAGTTTTGGCTCAAACAAGCTTATTTGACGACGGAAAAATTATTCCCGTTAATATTCGTGATGAAATGAAAAGATGTTATATAGATTATGCAATGAGCGTAATTGTAGGTCGTGCCCTGCCCGATGTCAGAGACGGACTTAAACCGGTTCACAGACGTATTCTTTTTGCTATGAATGAACTTGGTATGACACCCGATAAACCATTCAAAAAATGCGCAAGAATTGTTGGTGAAGTGCTTGGTAAATACCATCCGCACGGCGATAGCTCGGTTTATGAAGCGCTTGTTCGTATGGCTCAAGACTTTTCAACAAGATATTTAACCGTAGATGGGCATGGAAACTTTGGCTCGGTTGATGGTGACGGTGCTGCTGCAATGCGTTATACGGAAGCCCGTATGCACAAAATTACTACCGCAATGCTTGCTGATATTGATTGTGAAACGGTTAATTTTATTCCAAATTTTGACGGTTCCTTAGAAGAGCCTTCTGTTTTACCAACAAGACTTCCAATGCTTTTATTAAACGGAACATCGGGTATTGCTGTTGGTATGGCAACAAACATTCCTCCGCATAACTTATGTGAAGTTGTTGATGGCACAATTGCTTTAATTGATAACCCCGATATTACAACGGAAGGCTTGATGAAATATATTAAAGGCCCTGATTTTCCAACGGCAGCAACAATTGTCGGAACTTCAGAAATTAAAAAAGCCTATGAAACAGGCAGAGGCTCAATTAAAATGAAAGCCGTTTCAACAATTGAAGAACTTCAAGGAGGCGGCGGCAGACAAGGCAGAAGCGCAATTGTTGTAACTGAAATCCCGTATCAAGTTAATAAAGCAGAGTTAATTAGAAAAATCGCTGAACTTGTAAAAGACGGTAAAATTCAAGGTATTTCAGACCTTAGAGATGAATCAGACAGAGAAGGCATGCGAATTGTAATTGAGCTTAAACGTGACGCTAAACCCGATGTTGTAAGAAACAATCTCTATAAGCAAACCGCAATGTCAACAAGCTTTGGCTTTAATATGGTAGCGCTTGTCGGTCAGCAGCCGAGGTTGTTAAATCTTTATGAAGTATTGAGTGAATTTGTTGAGCATAGGGTTGATGTTATTACAAGAAGAACGATGTTTTTCTTAAAGAAAGCCCGTGTTAGAGCTCATATCTTAGAAGGTTTGATGATTGCTCTAAATTCACTTGATGAAGTTATTGAGCTGATTAAAAAATCACCTAATACGGAAGCTGCAAGAAACGGTTTAATTAACCGCTTTGGGCTTGATGTTGAGCAAGCTAACGCTATTTTAGAAATGCAGCTAAGACGCTTAACAGGCTTAGAACAAGATAAAATCAGAGCAGAACATGCTGAGCTGTTAAAGAAAATTGCAGAATATGAAGACTTATTATCATCAAGAGAAAAGATTTTAGCTTTAATTAAAGTTGAACTTCAAGAAGATAAAGAAAAATACGGTGATGAAAGAAAAACTGCAATTGTAGCTGAAGATGGCGAAATGAGCGTGGAAGATTTAACCCCCAATACTCAAATGGCAGTATTTATTACCCGTCAAGGCTATATTAAAAGAATTTCTCTTGACACATTTGTTCGCCAAAACCGTGCTACAAGAGGAAAAGGCGGAATGAAAACAAAAGAAGATGATGATGTAGCTCATTTCTTTACAGCTATGATGCATGATAAAGTCTTGTTCTTCTCATCAAAAGGGCTTGTTTATTCTCTATCCGTTTATGATTTCCCTGAAGGCTCAAGACAATCTAAAGGTTTACCTATAATTAACGTTCTACCTTTAGAGCAGGATGAAAATATAACGGCAATTGTACCTGTTAGCGAATTTAAGCAAGACTTAAATCTCATAATGCTTACTAAAAAAGGCTATATTAAGAGAATTTCTCTTGATAACTTTACGTCAATTCGAAGAAACGGTTTAATTGCAATCGGTCTTGAAGAAAACGACACTTTGAATTGGGTTAAGCTTGCAAAAGGTAATGATGAAATAATAATCGGTACATCTTGCGGTATGGCAATTCGCTTCCCGATTGAAGATTTAAGACCTTTAGGCAGAAGTGCTCGAGGGGTTAATTCAATGAAGCTTAGAGAAAGCGATGAAATCATAGGATGTGACGTTGTACCAAAAGATTATGACGCTGATTTACTCGTTATAACATCCGACGGTTTTGGAAAACGCTCTAAAATATCGGAATTTAGAACCCAAAACAGAGGCGGTATGGGATTAATCGCAACCAAGTTTAAATCAAGTACATCAAGACTTGTTGATTTAAGCATAGTTAAAGAAACTGATGAAATTATGGTTGTAACGGCTAATGGCGTTGTATCAAGAATAAGCGCTTCCGATATTTCCCGTCAGGGTCGCCCTGCAACGGGTGTTAAGGTTCAATCTTTAGACGGAGCGGACACGGTTGTTTCCGTTAATAAAATTATTAACACAGACGAAGAAGAAAAAGATAATCAAACGCTTATAAAAGAAGCTAAAGAAGAATTATCTTCAGTTGAGCAGGGTAATATTTTTAGCGAAGAATAATAATAAAAAACAGAAATTTTAAACGGGTCTTTATTTTAAGACCCGTTTTTTAATTTTTTCCTTAGCTCTTTATAATTCGGGCAATATTTTTCAACTTCAAGCCAAAAGGCTTTGGAATGATTTTTAATTTTTGTATGCACAAGCTCATGCACTAAAACATAATCAATAATATCAAAATCATAGTTTAATAAATTAATGTTTAAATTAATATTATTGCAAAAAGAACAGCTCCCGAAGCGGGTTTTTTGGTTTTTTAAAAAAACTTTTCTGTATGAAAAATTATACTTTTTAGCTAAAAAATCAAGTCTTGAAGTTAAATAGCTGCCCGCTTCAATTCTAAGCGCTTTTAGGTGTGCGCTTTTAAGCTCATTTTGAACTTTTAAAGAGTAAAAGTCATCTTCTTTATTATAGTAAAAATAAACTATATTTCTTTTTGTTATTGTCTTTAGCTCGTTTGAGGGGATAATTTTTAAAGTATCAAATTTTGTTGTAAAATTTGGAGAATATTTTTTTGCACCCTTTGTATTTTTAAAATTTTCAATATCTTTAAAGCTTTTAATTTTTTCAAAATTTTTAATCAAAAATTCTCTTGCCGTTTTATAAGGGCAAAAGTAAGGCATAGTAACTAAAATCAAGTTATCGTTTTTTAGGGTAACTTTGATTGACTTAGAAAAAGTATATTTTTTATATTCAACTTGAAAATCTTCAATTATTTCTTTTTTATTCATCTTTAAAAATTTTCAAATGTCTGTTGTTTCCTTCTCCAACGCTTGTCGATTTATAGCCATAGGCTTCAACAAGCTCATGCTGCAATTTTCTTGTTTGTGTATCTTGCGGTTCAAGCTCTATTACCTCTGCACCTTCCGATAATTTGGCAACTGCCGCATTTGCTTCATCAAGCGCAAGTTCTGTTGTATCTTTGTAATTTGTTAAAGATTGCACTTCTTGATTTTCCTGTGTCAGATTGAGTGCTTCTTTTAAAACCCGCTGAATTTGGCTCATTGAATTGGTTCTTACAAAAAACACAGGTAAACGGTATTCGTTTGCAGTTGCTAAAATTTTTGTTCCGCCTTTTGCAAAATTTTTATGCGCAATAACAAAATCCGCTTCTTCAACGTTTCTTACAATTGCAGCGTCTATATCAAGTCTTTCAATAAGTTTATCTACAATTGAGCGAGAAACGGCATAAATATAGATTTTTTTATGCTTTTTGTTTTCTTTAATGTATTGGCTTCTGCTAAAGCCGAAGCTTAAAGATGATTTTGCTCCCTGCTGAACCTTAGACTCCAATTCTTCAACTTTCTTTAGAATATCAACATTTTCTTGCGGTTTTTTTTCTTTATAGTTCCCATCTACTTTTCTTATTTCAGGACTTATGGGCCATCCTCTTAAAATATAATCAACGGCAGCGGCAGAATCTTTATAAATAGCAAGAGTGTTTCTATCTATAATTTCAATTACGATTTCAAAAGTAGGTTGTTTTTGTCTTTCTAAGACGGTTTTTTGCGAACCTCTGTGTTTTGCTTCATCATCCCCTAAAGTAACAGTATCAATTCCGCCGATTAAATCCGATAATGTCGGGTTTTTAATTAAATTATCAAGAGTGTTTCCATGGGCTGTTGCAATAAGCATAACACCACGCTCTGCTATTGTTCTTGCGGCAAAAGCTTCTGCTTCCGTTCCGATTTCATCAACAACAATAACTTCAGGAGTGTGGTTTTCGACTGCTTCAATCATTATATCTTTTTGGAATTCAGGTTGTGAAACCTGCATTCTCCTCGCTTTCCCGATTGCAGGGTGAGCAACGTCGCCATCCCCTGCAATTTCATTTGATGTATCAACTACAACAACTCTTTTACCCAGCTCATCTGCCATAAGGCGGGTAATTTCTCTTAGTTTTGTAGTTTTTCCTACCCCGGGGCGACCGAGGAACAAAATTGATTTATTTTGTACAACAAAATCTTTAATACATTCTATTGTACCTGTTACTACTCTGCCTATTCTGCATGTAAGACCTACGATTTTACCTTGTCTGTTTCTTATCGCACTAATCCTGTGCAATGTGCCTGCAATCCCCGAGCGGTTATCGGAAGTAAATTCGGGCAGTTGTTTTGTTATAAAATCTATATCATCTCTTGAGATGGTGTCAGAACTTAGAGAGATAATTTTTCCGTTTCCGAGACGAATTTCAGGTATTCTTCCGATATCAAGCACAATTTCAATTGCGTCATCAAGCATGCTAATATCAATATTTCTTTTGATTTTAGCGGGTAGGATTTCTATTAACTTTTCAATGTCCGTTTGAAATTGCACTTCACTCATTTTCCTTATTGCCTTATCTGCCTTTTGCCTATCTTCTAATAATATAATGCCCATATTTATTTTTCAATGAACATTTTTAAAAAAAATTGAAACAGTTTGAAATAATGTAATAATCACACTTTTAAGGATATTTATGTGCTAAATTACAGATAAAACAACTTAATTCAAGACAAGTTTTGTAATTTAACAATAAAATTGATTTTTGCACACCTTACAAAATTAAAGCTAAAATCATCAGAATAATTGAGCCAATTTGCATGCCTGTTGCGGCATATTTTTGAAATTTATTCGCTTCATATAATTTTGCGGTTTGCTGCGCACTTGCTGCTGCTTGAAGTCTTTGAAGTCTTAAATAGTCGTCATCGGATGAAAAATCTCGCTGAAAAATTTTTCGCTCAAGTCTGTTTAATCTTAAACCAACGGGGTCTTGAGAATAAGTTTTTGAAAACAGTGTTGTTTCAAGCCCTGAAAGTTGAATATATACATCGTTATTTTCATATTTATTTTGCGAAGCCATATATTTTTCAATATCTTCGCTCATTTGATAAGGCTTTTGAGTGTAATAAGAAGGGTCTTTTGCGATTGTATCTTTTTGAGTATAGGCTTTTAGCCTTTCTGTTCTTGAAGCTAAGTTGCCTTCTTGGGTTGAACCAAATATTTTCTTTTCAAGTCTGTCTAAGCGTTTATATATATTTTCTTTTTCGTAAGTTGTTTGGAACATTTGATATTCAAGAGTGTCAATTTGAGGATAATTGATACCTTCATCAGCCATTTGGGTTTTGTCAATTTCATAAGCAGGCTTATTGCTTTCTTCAACGGATTCTAAACCCAACGCTTCATTGAGTTTTTTAATTCTTTGAGAAATTGAAAGTTTGTCGTTCAAAGAGCCAAAAACGTTGTTTTCAATTCTCGATAAGCGTTTTTGAGTGTCGTCATTTGTGTATTCAAAGCCCCAGATACTTTGTTCCATTTTTGATAATTGAACATCATCCTCTTGCTGCGCAAATGCCGTATTGAGTGAAATATTAAAGCTCAATATTAAAAATATTATTGATATTGTTAGATTTCTTTTGTAATTTTTCATATTTGATATTATATCAATTGTTTAATGATTTTTTAGCGGAAGTAAGTATAATAATTTATTATACTTTTCGGGGTTAAACTTTTTGAGCGGTTTTTTCTTCCACTAAGCTTTGCGCTAAATTGACAAGAGTACTTTTATATTGTTCGCATTTTTCTTTGGTTTTAGCTTCAAAACGAAGCGTGAATACCGGTTCTGTGTTGCTCTGGCGAATAAGAGCAAACCCGTCTTGAAAGATTATTCTTAAACCGTCTATTGTAATAATTTCTTTAATTTTTGAATTGAATAATTCATCATTAACTTTATCTCTCAAACTTTGTAAAACTTCTTTTTTAAATTCATTAGGACAGCTAAGGCGAATTTCATCCGATAAAACAACCTTGTCGAATGCTTCAAGCATATCTGTTAATTTAAAGTCGGGATTTTTTTGTTTATTTTTTGCAACAATTTCAATCAATCTGCAACCGGCATAAATTGCGTCATCATAACCGTAGTATCTGTCTTTAAAGAATGTATGACCCGACATTTCACCTGCTAAAAGTGCTTCAACTTCTCTCATTTTAGATTTTATATAGCCATGCCCTGTTTTCGTCATAACGGCTTTACCTCCAAGTTCTTCTATTGTATCATAGAGAACTTGAGAACATTTTACCTCAGAAACTATTGTCGGTTTTTCGTTGTGGATTTTTAGAGTTTCAATTAAATCGGTTGCATATATTAAAAGAAGCTTATCACCTGAAATTATTTCACCGTTTGAACCGATTGCGCCTATTCTATCCGAGTCGCCATCGAATGCTATACCAAAATCCGCTTTTTGTTTAACTACTTCTTTTCTTATGTCATCCAGCGTTTTAATATCGGAAGGGTTCGGATGATGGTTAGGGAAGCTGCCATCCGGAGTTGAATAAAGTTCAATAACTTCACAACCCAAATCACGGTATAATTTTGGTGCAACAATACCGCCTGTTGCATTGGCGCTATCAACAACGATTTTAATATTGTTTCCGATTTTACCGAACATATCTTGAATTTTATCCTGATAATTTGAAATTATGTCGTATTCTTTACAAAAACCGTTTATTATTTGCCTGTAACCGCTGCTTTGCTCTTGAAGCTCTATTGTTAATCTTTTTACTTCTTTTATTTGCTCTTCGCTTAAACTTTGACGATTAAAAGTCATCTTTAAACCGTTATACTCTTTGGGGTTGTGGGAAGCTGTTATAATTAAAGCGCCCGCTACTTTTTTATTTTCCGTTATTTCAGGGTCGATTTTTGCAAACTCGCTGAAATAGCCTAAAGGAGTAGGTGCTAAACCTAAATCTAAAACATTTGCGCCCATTGAATTAACCCCTTGAATAACAGCTCTTTTAAGCTCGTTAGAGTGCGTTCTTGCATCCATACAAACACTAAAAAGTAATTCTCTGGGGAGTTTTTGATTACCTGTTTTTTTAAACTCCTCTAAAACAAAAGCAACATAGCCCTTAGCCGCACAAAAGAATACTTCCGAATTAACTTCACTTGGAAATAACCCTCTTATGTCATTTTTGCCGAATGCTTTTGTATTTATGCTGTTATCCATAACTTCTCCTTAGCCTTTTATTATAAGATTATATAATAAAAATTTAATTGTAGCATTTTTCCTTAATTAATTGTATAATAGCATTATGGAAAATGAAATTATTATAACAAGGGAACAATTTGATAATTTACTTGAATTATCCGAAATTGAAATTGCGGCAGATACACAGGAGGACTGTCAGGAATTAATCTCAAGAGCGCTTATTGCCTTAGAGCGTAAATTAAACTTTTTCAACTATTCTCTGAGCTTTTTTACGGCGGAAACAACAAATGTTTTAATTGTTGATGATACGGAATTATCAATATTCCAACTTACGACCATGCTTCAAAAAATCGGCATGAACGTTTATGTTGCAAGAAGCAAAGAAGAAGCCTTAGCGGAATTTAAAAAGAAAAGCTTTGAATTTTTGGTGCTTGACCTTTATTTGCCCGACTGTACAGATGGTTTTGACTTAATTAAAGAAGCAAATAAAATTAAAAACGAAGAAAACAGAGATTTTAAAATTATTGCAATTTCAGGAACAGACAACCCTCAAATTGTTCAAGAAGCCTATAAACTTGAAATTGACGAGTTTATCTCAAAAGCTCCTCAATGGCATGAAAAAATATTGAAATATATCTCAAACACTACAAACAAAATCTCAAATGATGAATATACAAGATATTACATTAACAACAATATTTGCGCTTTAACTTTATATAAAGTTAACAATGAAAAATATGTTGATAAAATTGTAAAAGAAGTTAATGCAAATGTTTTAACGGGAAAACAACACATAATCTTCAATATGGAACATATTAAAATATTCTCGGATAACTATGCAAATTTATTCTCAGAGGTTTATAAAGCAACAAGCACAAAAGACGGTATGTTTATTTTGGTTAAACCTTGCGAAGATGTTATAAAAGCTCTTGATTTTGTATTTTTATCAGACGCTATTCAAGTATTTAATTCAATTGAAGAAGCAATTGAATTTATACAACTGAACAGTTTTAATTTTGATGAATAAGTAAAATAAAAGTTAAAAATTAAATATGCGAGAGTGTTATATTTATTAAATACTCTCGCATATTTGTAATTAATCTTTTTTACCTTATCCTATAACGGGTGCAGTGAATGTTCTTTGAGCCAGTTCTTTATCAAGAGCATAAAGAGCGTGTTTATCATTTCCTATCATTTCAAGTTGTGCTAAAACACCGCCAACGTTTGATTCTTCTTCAACTTGTTCTTTAATATACCAGTTAATTAAAATCATCGCAGCTCTGTCGTTTGTTTCTTGAGCAACATCAGCTAAAGCATTAATTCTTGAAGTTACATATTGCTCATGAGCTAAAATAGCTTTAAATACTTCATAAGGACTTTGCCAATCACATTGCGGTTTATCAATTGCTTCTAAGGTAACTTTTCCGCCCCTTTCAATAACATAATCAAACATACCCATAGCATGAGCGTGCTCTTCCTGTATTTGAACATCCATCCAATTAACAAAACCTTGCAAATTTAAGTTTGCAAAATATGCTTTCATAGATAAATAAAGGTATTCGGAATACAATTCCTTGTTAATTTGATCTAAAAAAGCACTTTGCATTTTTTCGCTTATCATAAAAATTCCTCCTTTTTTCTTTTAAAGTAGCACAAAAATAAAAAATAATAATCGAAAATATATTATCTTTTAACTTAAAAAAAATTAACTCTATTTCAAATTTAAGCGTTAAATATTTTGCCTGATACACTGAAACCATCTTCGTTTGAATAATAAACACTCAAATTTAAATCTTCAATGTTATGATAACCTTTTTCTAAAACCGTATCTAAAAGAGTTTTAATATAGTTATATGCTTCGTTTTTATTAGGGTCATTCTTTTCAATAAGCGAATTTTTAACTATATCAAGCAAATTTGAATAATTATCGCTATCATCAATTCTTTCTAAATCGAGCCCCGTAAGTTCTAAAACCTCCTTCTTGGCACGCATTTTTGCAACCGAATAATGGTCTAAATTTTCGCTGTTTTGAAAAGTCCAATAAAAAAGCTCTTTAGAATTATTATTTGAATTAATAATATCATTAATTCTTTTTAAAATTTCACTGTCAATATTTCCCCCGCCTTTAACTTCAGCTTGATAAGTATAAGGATTAAAAGAAAAAATTAAACTGTCATTATCGCTAAGCTCAATGCCATTATTTTTAAGCAAATTTTGCATTTGATTTTTTAGAATGTTATTACTTTCAAGGTGTTCTTGTTTGGTATAATCATCCCATTTAGCTTCATCAAATTCCAAACGGGGGTCTAATCTGTTTGCACATCCGATTGTTCCAAATAAAACAGCATTTAGCTCATTTTCAAACATTGCATAAGTTTCAGGGTCTTTCCATCTTTTTGTAAAAGCAACATCTGATGTTTTAAAATATTTTTCACAGAGATATTGATGAACTTCATCTTTACTTTTACATTTCGAGCGAATTTCTTGCGCTATCGGGGCTAGGTATTCATCAAGCTTTCTTAAGGCAAGATTTTCTTCGCTGTATGGGTTTTCGTTATAATGATGAAGCGAATTTGAGTTATCGTTATACCTGTCAACCATTTGCTGATAATGGTCTTGAGGAGTATCAGGCGAGTATCTTCCTTGAATGTTGTAATAGTTATAAAAACCAACTGTCATAAATAAATCCTTTTATAAAAAATTAATTCCCTTTTTAAATATTTTAATACCATTCTAATTTATACAATTTAAGAAAAACAGATGAAGTTAAGCATTGGTTTAAATGCTATAATATTAAAAATATTATAGGTATGGATATGAAAGAAAATCTGTTTTATAAAAGAACAAAAATTGTCGCTACAATCGGCCCTGCAATTGATAGTGAAGAGGTGCTTGAGCAATTAATAAATAAAGGAGTCAATGTTTTTCGCTTAAATACTTCGCATGGAGATATTGAGAGCCATAGAGCAAGCATTATAAAAATAAGAAATGTAATTAAAAAAATTTCAAAACAAGTGGCAATAATGATTGACCTGCAAGGCCCTAAAATTAGAGTAGGCGCACTAAATTCGGATATTGAACTACAAGAAGGAGATTGCGCAATATTTTCTCCCATAAAAGAACATAAAGATAATATAATTCCGATTGATTATGAAGGAATTACAAAAGACGTTGAAAAAGGAAGTAAAATTTTACTTGATGACGGTAAAATTCAAGCAATAGTTGAAAAAGTCGAAGATAATAAAGTTTATGTAAAAATTACAAACGGAGGAGTTTTAAAATCAAGAAAAGGTCTAAATATCCCCGGTTCAACAAACAGCCTTGAAGCCGTTACGGATAAAGACATTGAATTTATTAAATTTGCAATTGAGCAACAAGCGGACTACATTGCCCTTTCTTTTGTAAGACAAAAAGAAGATGTACTTTTAGCTAAAAAATATATTAACGATTTTGGTTCTGATATTCCCGTTATATCCAAGCTTGAAAAACCGCAGGCAATTGAAAACCTTGAAGAAATTGTTTCAGTTTCAGATTGCATTATGGTAGCAAGAGGAGATTTAGGAATTGAGCTATCCCCCGTTGAAGTGCCGATTTGCCAAAAGAAAATTATAGAAGAATGTACAAAACAGAAAAAACCCGTAATTGTTGCAACTCAAATGCTTGAAAGTATGATTGAAAACCCGATACCGACAAGAGCGGAAAGCTCGGATGTTGCAAACGCTATATTGGATGGGGCGGATGCTGTTATGTTGAGCGGTGAAACATCTGTCGGAAAATTTGCAGTTAATGCCGTTGAAACAATGTCTAATATTGCTCATAGCGTTGAAAACAGCGGATTTTACAAGTTTGATAGGGATTTTGAAATTTGTGAAGAATATGCACTGACTCGCCAATCAATTGCTTTTGGTGCGGATAAAATGCTAAAATATGTTGACGCTAAGGCAATTTTAAGTTTTTCATACTATGGTTATTCAACAAGACTTATGTCAAAATTAAAACCTTGCGCCCCTATTATTCTTGTATCAAATAATGAAAAAACCTGTAAAAAAATGGCGCTAAATTGGGGTGTTTATCCTTTTTATAAAAATTGGGATGATGTTTTGGATAATAATTTAATTGTTAAAATTGATAGTTTTCTTATAAATGAAGTCGGATTAAAAAGAGGGGATTACGTTATTATAACGGGTTCTGCTCCAAAATTAATTTCAGGGGGTACGAATTTTATTCGTGTTCATAAGATTGAATGCAATTAGTGAGTGTAATTGACTGAAGGCAATTTAGGTTAACTTCAATTTGCTTCAACCAGAATATCAATCGGGTATGTTTGAGAAATTAAATCATTAATTGAATTAACTATAAGAAAAGAAAAATCATGATTTAAAAACCCTAAATCTTTAAAGGAGATTTTAAGCTCAATAATATCTTTATAGTTAATTTTTGAATTTTTGCACATTTCACTTTCCCATAAATTATAGTTAATTGCTTTATTTAAACGGGGTTTTGAGATGTTATTTCTGTCACTATTTTTAGCGAAAGTAAAATAAAATTCATCCGAAAAATGATTTTTTAAAATCGGAGAAACGATTTTATTTTTGTTCACCTGACGAACTGTTGAATAATACTTTGCATTTTTGTTAATAAAATAAATTGAAATTTGATTTTTAAATTCTTCAAAATTAATTTTTATTGAATTTTGATTAAGCTCAAACCTAAAGTAAATATTTTCTTCATCATATCCGAAGCATATATTTTTAATCAACTTATCGGCATTTGATATCGGGCTATCGGGTATAAAAATATGTCCTGCATTTTGCCATTCATTTTGCTCATCTTTAATATCACAGCTAAGGCTTGGCGAAATAGAGCTGACAGGCTTTTTTAGAGGAGAGCTTATTGAATTAACAAGAGGCATTGAAAGATAAGACGGGATATCAAGCTTTAACAATCTATAAACATTCATCAGATGATTTCTGAATAAAAAGTCAAAAACCCCGTCGCTTCTTGACTCGTTGGGTTCTCCATACCACCAGAACCAGTCGCTGCCTTGTGCTATTAAAAGCTCTTTATAAGCTTTTTCAATTTGCTCTGCGTTATCTGAATTATTATTTGAATTATTTTCTTTATAATTTTTCCAATCATTATAAACGCTTGAAAAATAAAGCCACGCAGCATTTTTTGAAGGTTCACCAATCCAAAGGTCAAAGTTTGAATTAATCCAAGAGCCTGCTTTTAAGTTATCTATTTGTTTTGGTTTGTTGTTTTCTATATAATCGCTTACAAGGGTAGTGTTAAGGCTTTCATCCGTTTCAATTAAACTATAGAGTGTATCTAAAAATTGATTTCCGTCATCAGCGTAAGTTTCCCAGCAATTTTCCCCATCAAGCGCAATAGTTAAAATATGATTTTCGTTTGGCGAATTTTCAAGTTTTTCTTGAATTGTTTTAATTTTTTCATACATATCAATTGCGGAAGCTTTAGAGTCATAGTTTCCGTAAGTAAAATTGATTAAATTTGAAAAGAAAGAGTCGCAAAAAAGCAGATTTATTGAATGTTTTGCTTTTGTTTTATAGCTTATATTAAGCTCATAAGGGTTTTGCAGGTTGCCTTCAAAATCTCTTACAAAATCTTTTTTAATTGTTTTTGCTAAAATTCCCTCATCCGCTATTGTATAGCTAAAACCTTCAAGTGCTAAGAGTTCTGCTGTTTTTGGGCAAATACACTGCTCTGATAGCCACATCCCTTTAGGCTCTTTATTAAAAATTTCAAAATATTTTTCTTTTGCAAGTTTAATTTGAGCTTTAGCATCAACAATATGAGAAAAATTTTGTTCTAAATTTTCAAAGTTTTTAATTTCTTTATTTTTAAAATCTATTAATAGAGGAATTATCGGATGATAATAAGGAGAAGTTAATATTTCAATTCTGTTTTCATTTTGATAATTTCTATATTCAACTAAAATTCTTTTCATAATATCAAGTTGAATATCATAAATCTTTTTTCTATCCGATAAAGTATAGTCTTTTTGTTTTTTAAAAAGCTCGTTTAACTCAGGGTAGTTATCAATAAAAAGTTCATCAATCCAACAAAGCGTGTAGTTTGTCATAATGTCGCAATATTCTTGAGGAGTGAACATATCGACGCTTTGGTTTAATTCATGAGCTCTTTTTTCGTATAAAGTAACAAAATAAGGTCTTTTTAAAACCATATTTTTATAATTCAAGTCAAAATAATTGTTTAGAATAAAAATTTTATCGTTATCGGTAAGCTCGTTTTTATCTTTTAAAAACAGGTTCAGATGAATGTCTTTTATACCTTTTATATACTTTTGAAGAGAAGAGAGCAGAACGGGAGTAAAGTTAAAATTAAGCTTTAAGTTTTTAAATTTTTTAATCCTTAAAAGCATATCAAGATAATCTTTTGTAGCATGAAGCCTGACCCAAGGTAAAAGAAAATCATTTTCAGGGTCTTTTTGATAATTCGGCTGATGAAAATGCCATATAAAAGCTATGTTTAGTTTTTTCATATCTGAAAATTATTATAGCTTTATTTTTTAATCCTTGCAAATTCTAACGAACTTTTGCGCAGTCTAAATCATTATATAATTGATAATTATATAATATTTACGCCAAAATTTTCCTTTAGTGCTTCAATAGCATGCGGATTAATTAAAGGGTAAGGACAAGAAGCAATATTAAGCTCAATACCTTCACTTAAAAGAGCTAAAAGTACAAATAAATTAGATAAATTGCACCAACTGAAAAACAGAGTAATTTTAACACCTTTTTGTTTTAATTTTTCAATTGATTTGAATAAAATTCCGTTTTCTAAAGGACAGTTAAAATTTATTATTTTTACGTCTTTATACGCTTCAAATTCAAAGTTTTTCGCTAAATCACCCGCAATCAGAACAATTCTTTCGTCGCTGAAGTTTTCGACGATATTTTCAATTTTTTCTTTGTCGTAGGAAATATTTAAACTTTTGTTTTCTTCATCAGAATTGAAGCCCTCAAGCTGTAAAGCGGATTCAATTACGGGAGTGTAATTTCCGTTTTTGATATCAAAAACCTTTGAAAAAGAAATCAGCTTATTTGAAAAAATCTCGCCTCTGTACAGGCTGTCGATTTTTTGAATAAAATTTTTCGTTATGAGAATTGACCCGGGGAAAACGGAAAAATCATACTGTGCATTATCGCTTCCCAAGTGCCCTTTTAAATAAGGGTTATTTTTAAAATACGGGTAAAAATGAGCTAAAATTAACGGCCCGTTTGTATAAACATTAATTTTTTCTTTGGGTTTAATTTCTTCAAGCAACACCAAAAGCGCTTCAAGTTCGTCGGGGTCATCACCCGAAACTAAAATTCCGTGTCCTTTTTTGGGGCTTATTTTTATTATTGCATCTTGTTTTTGTCCGTATCTTTTTTGCAAAATATTATCCGAATTAAAAATAATTTCTTTTGCAATTAAAGAAAACTCGTTAATTCTTCTGATTATTTTTTCGCATCTTATTGAGTATGAATTTGTAAGAGCAAAAAATCTTAAAATTTCAAAATCATATCTGCTAAAGCTCTCATCAAGTTTTTTAGCTTTAACAACGCTGATTGCGCATAGTCTTGCAAATATTGTTATAAGTTCAAAAAGATTGTGTTTATTTTTATCCTCGTTTTTTTGCTTAATTGTTTGAATACTTTGCGCATGTTTGATTATTTGAGAAATTGTTGTTTTTTCGTTTATTTCAAAATTTGTGTTTATGATTTCACACGGAAATTCATTCTCTGAGCAATAAGAGAGATATTTTTGTTTGATTTCTTTTTTTGTTAAATAAAGCTTTATTAAAAAATTAAGATAATTTTCCTGATTAAAACTTGTGTTAATAAGAAAAATCGACAGAGCTTCAATACAAAAAGCCATTGCGGAATTGTTTGTCATGCCAAATTCTTTTAATTTAACCAGATAGAAAGAAATTTCTCTAACTTCACTCAAAAGAACAGAGTACAAGGCGCTAACGCTCGGATGAATAGAGCAAACGCCTTCAAAGCGGCATGAGTTTTTTTCGGAAATATTTTTAAAATAGTTGTACATAATAAAAGTTTATCGGTTTTTTATTAAAAATAAATTGCCGATTTTGGCAATATTTAAAATTGAAATATTTTCCATGATATAATCAACCTATGAATAACGAAGAAAAAAAATATATTTCAATCGGAAAAATTATCAATTTTTTTGGCATAAAAGGCGAAGCAAAAGTCGGTTATCAAAACCAAAGTCAAATAAAGAATGCGTCTTTTGTATATATGCTTGATGATGAAAAAAAACCAAAGCTTGAAGTTGAAAGAGTACGTTTCGGGAAAAATTTTGCAATTGTTAAGTTCTCGGGAATTGACGATATCAACGATTTAATTCAATTCAAGGGACAGAGAATGTTTGTTTTAAAACAAGAAGCGCTTAATAAGCTTGATAATAACGAATTTTTAATTCAAGATTTAATCGGCTGTCTTGTTTATGATGATAATGAGCAGATAGGCTCTGTTGTTGCGGTTAGCTCAAACGGTACGCAGGATTTGTTAAATATAAAAAATATGCTGGGACAAATTAATCTTGTTCCTTTTGTTGATGAATTTTTCCCTGTTGTTGATATTAAAAATAAAAAAATTCAAATTAAACCGATAGAAGGACTGTTGTCTTGATTTATAATGTAATAACTCTTTTTCCGAAGATTATAGAAGACTATTGCGCTGAATCCATTACAAAAAGAGGAATTAAAAACTCTGTAATTGAAGTTAAAACCCATAATCCCAGAGATTATTCACTCGATAAGCATAGGCGTGTTGATGATACGCCTTATGGCGGGGGTGAAGGGATGGTATTAGCGTGCCAGCCCATATTTGATTGTTATTTTGATATTGAAAAAAAAGAAAATTTTGAATTTATAATGTTAACCCCGCAGGGCGAAAAATTTAGTCAAAAAATTGCAAAAGAATTATCTTCCTTTGAGCAAATAATTCTTCTTTGCGGTCATTACGAAGGTTTTGATGAAAGAATAAGGCTCGGACTTAAACCGAGGGAAATTTCAATCGGGGATTATGTTTTAACGGGAGGAGAATTACCCGCATTAGTTTTAATAGACAGCATATCAAGAAATCTTAAAGACTATCTTGGCAAGGACGCTTCTTCTCATAACGACAGTTTTTCAGAGGGTATGTCCGGACTTTTGGAGTATCCGCACTATACAAAACCAAGAGAATACAAAGGAATGAAAGTTCCTGACGTACTTTTGGGCGGAAATCATAAAGAAATTGAAGAATTTAGAAAACAACAGAGTTTAGAAAGAACACAAAAAAAACGTCCCGATTTATTGAATTAAACTTAATAAAATTTATTTTTTATTATATAATTTAGATAATAATTCTAAGGAATAATGCTAATGACAAATAATTGCGAAGATTTTTTAAAAAAAGGAAAAGCTTTTAAGTTTGGTGATGATATTTCAACAGACCATATAGCACCCGGAAGATTGTTTCATTTAAGAAATGATTTGGAAGAATTTTCAAAACACGTTTTAGAAGACGCAGACCCTGATTTTGCTTCAAAAGTTCAAAAAGGAGATTTTATCGTTGCGGGTAAAAACTTTGGTTTGGGTTCATCTCGAGAACACGCCCCTCAAATTATTAAAATAGCAGGTGTCGGAGCGGTGATTGCAAAATCATTTGCAAGAATATTTTATAGAAACGCTATTAACATAGGGCTTTTAGCTATTGAATGCAATACGGATGAAATAGAAGCTCAAGACGAGTTGGAACTCGATATTAAAAAAGGAATATTAAAAGATTTAACAAAAAATATTGAGCTTAAAATTACCCCTCTACCTGATGTTATGATTAGGCTTTTAGCGGACGGAGGTTTAGTTGAACATTTAAACAAAAACGGAGATTTCAAACTTGTCTAGTGCGGTTTATAATATTACTCTTTTGGAAGGTGACGGAATAGGGCCCGAGATAGTTAAAAATGTTTTGGCTATTTTAAGTGCCTCAGGTCTTAAAATTAATTGGGACAGATGTTTAGCAGGTGCCGTTGCTTATGAAAAAATAGGGAATGTATTACCAAAAGAAACAATAAAATCAATTGAAAAAAATAAAATCGTTTTAAAAGCACCCATAACAACTCCTGTGGGTTACGGTTTTTCATCCGTTAATGTTCAATTAAGAAGGCATTTTAACTTGTTTTCAAATATTCGCCCGAGCAAAAACATAGAAGGAATTAAAACTCCTTTTAATAACGTTGATTTGGTTATTATAAGAGAAAATACCGAGGATGTCTATGCAGGGCTTGAAGAAAAGATTGATGAAAATACAATCCATGGAATTAAGCTTATTACAAGAAGCGCAAGTGAAAGAATTTGCGATTTTGCTTTTAAATATGCGCTAAATAACAATAGAAGAGAAGTTTGCGTTGCTACAAAAGCAAATATCTCAAAGCTTGCGGATGGAATGTTTTTAAATTGTTTTAGAGAAGTTGCAAAAAATTATCCTCAAATTAAAAAAAGAGAAATTTTAATTGATAATCTTTGTATGCAATTGGTTCAAAACCCTTCTCAATTTGATGTTTTAGTTATGCCAAATTTATACGGTGATATTGTATCGGACCTTTGCGCAGGTTTAATCGGCGGCTTAGGAGTTGCCCAGAGTGCTAATATTGGAGAAAATTGCGCAATATTTGAAGCGGTGCATGGTTCTGCTCCGGACATTAAAGGGCTTGGAATTGCAAACCCGACAGGGCTTTTAAGAAGCGCAATTTTAATGCTTGAATATATCAGCGAAAATGAAAAGGCAAAAAAAATTGAAAATGCTCTATATCTTGTCTTAAAAGAAGGTAAAACCTTAACAAAAGACTTAGGGGGCAATTCATCTGCTGATGAATTTACAAAAGAAATTATAAATAAATTGTCGATAGTTTAAAAAACAAAAAAGGAGAAAATTATGTCTAAATGGGTATGTGCAGTTTGCGGTTATACTGTTGAAGGAGAAAAGGCACCCGAAAAATGTCCTCAATGCGGAGCAACAAAGTTTAATGAAGCAACAAACAGCAAAGGCTGGGCTTGTGAGCATGTTGTAGGTATCGGAAAAGATGTAGATTCAACAGTTTTACAAGGTTTAAAAGACCACTTTAACGGTGAATGCTGCGAAGTAGGTATGTATCTTGCTATGTCAAGAGTGGCTGATAGAGAAGGCTACCCTGAAGTTGCTGAAGCTTACAAGAGAATAGCTTTTGAAGAAGCTGAACACGCTGCAAAATTTGCAGAATTATTAGGTGAAGTTGTAACTCCCTCAACAAAAGAAAATTTAAGACTAAGAGCGGAAGCTGAAGCAGGCGCTTGCCAAGCTAAGCTTGATATTGCAAAACGTGCTAAAGAACTTGGACTTGATGCAATCCATGACACGGTTCATGAAATGGCAAAAGATGAAGCTCGCCATGGAGCTGCATTTAAAGGATTATTAGAAAGATTATTCTAAAATTTTTAAATTTTAAAAGTTTTTTAAAACCGCTTTTATCCCTCAAAAGATAAAAGCGGTTTTTTAATTTGCGTTAATTATTTTGCTTTATTTCGAACAGCAATCAACGCAAGGTAGTTTGTAAACTGCTCCATATTTTACAATTTTTTTCATTTTTCTTTTTTCTTCTCTTTTAAATCTTCGATAATCGCTGTATTGGTTTTTGCAAAGGTGTTTTTTAACATCCTTAGAATAATCGCTGATTGTTTCTTTTATATCTCTTTTAATGTCTTTTAAGTCGTTAATATCATCTTTAGCGCATTCATTTTCGCATTCTATGTTTTCTAAAACTTTATTTTTTTGAATGCGATATTTTGTTTGCAGTACTTCCATATCTGCCTTGAATTTTTTATACAGCTCATCAATACAGTTTTCCTGATTTCTTGTTAAACAGAGCTCTTTTTTCATTTTCCTGTAATGCTTATCAAAATAACATTCGTTATAAATGCAGTATTCATCATCCTCTTCTAAGCACTTATCGCATTTTTTATCGTTTTTGTAAATTGTATCTTCTTTACAAGAATCAGTCTTTTTATCACAATTGCATTGCGAATGTTTTTCGCAAGGCGATTTTTCAGGCATTTTTTGATTACACGAAGAGCAATTTGCACTACTGACAGAGGTTAACAAAAGCAAACCTACGATTGTTAAAAGAGCTTTTTTCATTGTATAAGCCTTTCTTAATTTTACATTTTAAAAATATCAGATTGCTTGGGGTTTAAAAATTATCCGATTGGGTAAAAATCGGAATGATTTTAAAGAGCTTGTGTGTGAAAATTTGATTTTGTTTTAATTAATGAAGATTGTAGTTAAAAACTTGTCTCACTCGTCATAGCACCAATTCTACCCCGCCACCCTTAGCGAAGTTTAGCCTTGCCGGTCCGCAGGGTGGACTTCAATCCGCCGTTTATGGCTGCTCTTTCAAATAGTTATAATCAACCGTAGTTTTAGGATGGTAGACTAAAGTCTACCATACAGTTTTGTTTTCGAACCGTCTTTGTAATCACATGAAAAACAGACACTCCCCCGTAATCAAGTCGGGCTTGAAATCTTGACAAAAGTTCAACAATATGCATGCTTGTTTTTATTTTTTTCAGTGTTAATATGAAATCAATAAAATGCAATCGGAATTTTAAATTTTGCTATACGGATATATAAAATCTATACTGCGATTATAAGAATCTATGCTATCGGAAAGGGAATATATGAGTAAAAATTGCTCTAAACACTATTTAAAATGTAATTTTAAAAGGAAACTATCCGCATTTGCAGCACTATTGACCTTTATATCAATATCGGCTTTAAGCCCCACTGCTTACGGTGATGTTACAACTTCAACTCCGAATGATGTTGCAGGTCGTACCGGAAACATGGATGTAACAAGCAAGCACCAAAACGATTTAAATGTAGATTTAAAGGGTGGTATACACGGTGATGTCGGTCAGGTTGACTGGTGGAGATTTGATGTTGCACAAAACGGGCATGTTAACTTCGGTTTTTCAGGTCTTGCTCAAACAATAATAAATCGTGTTTTAGGCGGTAAACCTTCTGATATTATGGGACAAATAACAAGCTCTTGTATAGAAAAAGGTTGCACAAGCTATAATACAACATCTAAAGTAATTTTAATCAACCCTGCGGGTGTTATGTTCGGTCCGGGTTCTTCGGTTGATTTAAATTCGTTTACGATTTCTACTTTTGATTTCAAAAATTCAAAAAATTTAAAAGATTTTGAAGGCGATACGGAAGGTTTGGCAAAATATAAAGAAGATGTACTTAACAAGTTGTCAGGTTATCCCGATACAAACGGTGTAGAAAATAAATATTACGGTGATATTACTTTTGACGCAGCCGACTACGGAAGATTTAAAGAAGCAGGCACTTTTGATAAAACAAGAGAAGGTGCAACTTTAACTGAAGAAGACTATAAAGCAGGCAAAACGGGAATTGAATTTAACGGTTCAAAACTGAATATCAATAAATCGTTTGCAGCAGTCGCAGACCAAATTAAATACAAAGATTCCGTATTAAAAACCGCTGAAAACTATAACTATCGTCCTGAAAGCAGCAAACAATCCTATTCAAACGCAAGATTTGTAACTGCGGACGGTGTAACTTTCAGATATTTAGGAAACGGCTATATAAACAGTCATCAGGTTAAAAAAGATGAAAGAAATGTTCAAAGAACAATGGTTTTTGACAATTCTACTCAAAGAAGCGGCGAAACTGCAACTAAGCCTGATATTACAACGGGACATCTTGAAATTATAAACAATTCTCAAGCTGACGGTTCAAAAATTACAATGAGAGAAACTATTGTAAGAGGTACAAAACTGGTTAACCATGAGGACGGTTCAATTTATATAGAATCTAATCATGATGTTGAAATTGCTAACTCAAGAATAGAATCCGTTAATACAATAGCAACATCGGGCGATGAATCAAAAAGCACGGAAGATTTAACAGGCGGAAGAATTACCGTTAACGCAGGCGGCAACTTAACAATTGCAGACAGTCTGTTAAAATCGGCAGGAACATCCAAAACTCAGGCAAATAGCGCCCAAGAGCTTGCAGCGCTTGACGATGCTAAAAGGCAAAACTTACTTGATGACATTCAAAATTCAGGTAAAATTACTCTAAACGGCGGTAAAACGAATACCCAAGGAACTGTTAACATAACCGATACGAAAGTTCTTGCAAAGGGTGATGTCGATATTACGGCTGCGGGTGATGTTAAAATTGAAGCAACGGAAAGAAACAAAACTTTAATTCAAAGTGAAAACGAATTAAACAACGAAAGCAAAAATATCAATATTAAATCAGGCGGAGATATATTTGTCAACAAATCAGATATAGTTGCACAAAATAACGTTACCTTAGAAGCACTTGACAGTAATGGAAATTATGGAAATCATCATATCGTATTAAACGGACACAAAAATACTTCAAATAACGGTATTGACACTGATTCTAACAGCTTAGAAGGTGATACTTTAATAATTGCAAAAGACGGAAAATTATCTCTCCATTCGGGTTCAACAATTATTAACAATGCTTCTTTAGCTTACAACGACTTATCCTTCTATAAAGAAACATCTGATGATGACTTTAATCATATTAATAACGTGACAATTTCTCGTGATTCAACATTTACCAATTTTAACTCTGGTAATGATATAGATATCAATACAAACGGTTCAATTACTTTTTCAAACAATGCAACAGTTAAAACCGCAGATATAGATTTAAAATTTGAAAGAGTTGAAGCCGAAAACCCCAACTCTGCAATAAGAGATGACGGTAGTGCAAGTGCTGTTAATTATACAAAAACAATTACTTCTAAAACTGCACATGATATAAAAGCTCGAAGCACTAAAGGAAATATCTTTGCAAGAAAATCTAAAATTGCAGCCCAAAACGATATTTCTTTCACAACCGAATATAATTCAAGGTTGCAAGAAGCAAATAATGTAAATATTGACTCTAATTCAACAATTACCGCAGGCAACGATTTGACGCTAACTTCAAAAGGCGGCTCGGTAAATGTTAAAGGAGGAAGTGAATTAAAGTCGGGCAATGATACAAATATTAACGCTCAAAACGATGTTAATATTACAAACGAAAGCTCACTTACCGCTCAAGGTGATATAAATATTAACGCTAAAAATAATATAGTATATAATAATTCTTCCTCAGTATCTAAAGGCGCTACAACGCTTAAAGCAGGCAAGATTATTGATGTAATTAAATCAAAAATCCATGCAGGCGATACAGCAGCCGAAGCTGACAAAGAAAAACTCGCAATGCAAGCCGCTGAACAAATTTCAATAACAGAATCGGATATTTTATCAACAGGTGATGTTGATATACTTGCTGTTGATGAAGCAGGTAACTTTACAGGTGATATTTTGGTTAATTTTAACAAAACAGAAAACGGCGGCTTTACTAAAAACCCGAATGTTGAGCTTGGAAACACAACAATTGTTGCGCAAGGCGGCACGCTTACAATGCAAGGTAAGCATACGCACATAGCAAACGGTTCTTTTGGTTATAAGGATTTATCCTTCTATAATAAAAACCAAAACGACGCAGAACATACAAACAATCTTTTGATACAAGGTTCTTCAACGTTTTCTCAACTTGCTGAAGATGGTACGGTTAGCGGCGATATAAACATTGAAACAAACGGCTCAATTAATTTGTATAGTGCGGATTTAAAAACTTCCGATAATTACAAAGAAAATATTACACCTAAAGAAGCAGCTAATATCAAAATTACTTCAACGAATGATAATGTAAATGCAATGTTAACAAATTTAAAAGCTGAAAATGATGTTACATTAACCACTTTAGCAGACAATAAAAACATATCATTCCAAGGCACAACCATTGAAGCAGGTAACAGCGCAACACTTGAAGCTAAAGGCGGCAGTGTTCTTATGAGCGATTTTCCGTTGGTAAACAAAGCTTCAGGTGTAAACGCAAAAGATATTAACGTAGTTCAAAAAAATGATATCGTATTTGGCGAAAAAGCAGGTCAAAACGGTGTTACAATAAGCCAATCAACAAGCTTTACAGCCGATAACGATATTAAATTTGAATCAACGCAAGGTAATATTAAAGGTGAAAAAGAAACTCTGCCTACAATTTTATATGGAGACAGATTATCCTTCTTGGCAAAATTGAAAAATATATTTACATCAAAAGGTTCTCTAAAATCCGTAAATGTTGACTATGTTGCACAAGAAGGCAATGAATTTAGCGCACAAAACGATATTCAATTTGTTAATTCAACCTTTAGCGCTCCTTCTAATACCGTTAAAACAGAAAATGGCGATGTAATTTTGAACAATCACAAGATTATATCTGCAACAGGTGACGGCAGCAGCGATTCGCTTGACGCTTTAACAAATACAACAATTACCGCTAAAGGAAGAGTTACAACTAAAGACATAACAGGAAATCTTGATAAAACAAATGCTGAAAAAACACATAAATTCTTACGTGATGTAGATGTAGATGAAAACAAAAACTATGACACTGAAAACGATACTGTTTTAGATGTCGGTAATACTAAACTTGTTGTTAATACAAAAGTTGACGCTCAAGAAGGAAATAACAATAAAAACGGAAGTATCGAGCTTAAAGTTAAAAATGCACACAATAAAGAAGCGGGACTTGAGCTAACTGCTGAAAATACAAATTATGATAATCAAATTGAAGAAGGTAGAGGCCCTGAAATTTCTTTAGATGCAGAGGATAAAAAATTATCAATATCTAAATTAATTTCTGATAAGTTATCAATTAAAAAAGATAATAAACTCTATGCTGCAAAGACAACTTTAACGCCTGAACAGTTAAAAGGCTTCTCTGATGAACAAAAACAAGACCCAAGAGGATATATTGAAGTTAGAGATAAGGGCGGATTTAACCTTGACCCTTCGTCAGGCTATCCCGGAAACTCCGGTGATGAAGCTCAAAGAGACAACTATAAATCTGAAGGCGGTGTAGATTATAAAGAACATATCGACTTCACGCAAAGCGAAACAAGAACCGAAACCGATGAATCAGGCACCGAGTTTTCCGTTAATGACTACACAGACAGAACCCATGTTGTTGGTTTTGAAGACCAAGAAGAAGATTCTTCCGACTTTATGCTAAGATACACAAAAGAATATCAAGCAAAAACGGAATGTGAACCGATACCGGATATCGGCAGAGATAATGTCGACGAGTTAGAAGGCTTTAGAGATATTGAAGGCAATGCTTCTTTGGTTGAACAGCTCAAAATTCCTCGTGAAGTAAAAGAAGTGTCTAAAGAATCAAGGGTTGTTGATTCAACGGTTGATCAAAGTTCAAATATAATGGCGGCTGCGGCTAAAATTGATATACAGGAAGATGAAGACAAAAAGAAAGATAGTGAAGAATAAATAATTTAAAATCTCAACTTCAAAAAACCGCTTTATTATAGAGCGGTTTTTTGGTTTTATTATTACAAAAGTGTATATATTTAGCAAGATTGCTAAGAGCTAAACCTTGATGTCTGCCATCCTAAAACTACCGTCTAATTATTTGACATGTACAGCAATGACGAGCGGGGACACAGTAGGGTAGACTTTAGTCTACCATCCTAAAACTGCGGTTGATTGCAACTATTTGAAAGAGTAGTTATAAACGGTGGAGCGAAGTCCACCCTACGGCGGAGAATTGCAATTGTAATTGTAGGGTAGACTTTAGTCTACCATCCTAATTAGCAAGAGGGGGGATTATAAAAGGATGAGAATAGAAAACCGCAGTTATAAACGGTGGACTGAAGTCCACCCTACGGATACGGTGCAGTACAGCAATGACGAGCGGGGACACAGTAGGGTAGACTTTAGTCTACCATTACTACCATCCTAATTAGCAAGGGGGGATTACAAAAGGATGGGAACAGAAAACCGTAGGGTAGACTTTAGTCTACCATTACTACCATCCTAATTAGCAAGGGGGGGATTATAAAAGGATGAGAATAGAAAACC
>CANPYC010000013.1 GCA_947587615.1 Candidatus Gastranaerophilales bacterium
AATGCTGAAGATAATCTGTTTTGTGCAGCACCAATTATTGATTTTCTGTCTGTAATGTTATCAATTGCATCATCAAGGTCATCTAGTGCAGCTGAAAAGTCTTTTGCTTTATCCGGACCTTCGCCATTTGCAATTTTTACGAGGCTAAAATCACCACTTGATATATTTGTTAACGCAGAAAAAGATATTTTTTCAAATAGTTTAGCGTCAGCTGTAATTGTGTTATCATCAGTTGAATTTGCACCAACTTGGAATGTAGCGCCTTTATCTGCTAAACCGCTTTTTTTACCTTTATCTTCTTGCCCAAACAATGTTAATGAAGAATACTTTGTAGAAGTACCAACACGGTCTATTTCACTAATTAAAGCTTGAACTTCATCATCCATTGCTTTAATTTCTTCATCAGAATAAGTACCGTTTTTTGCTTGAAGTGAAATAAATTTTATTGGTCGAAAAAAGATAAAATTGGTAAATAAATTGGTATATAAAAACCGTAGGGTAGACTTTAGTCTGCTATCTCACTTAAAATAAGACATATTCAGCAAAATTACAATAGCCCAAACCTTGAAAACGGTAGACTAAAGTCTACCCTAGCGGTTTTCTATCACAATTCTTTTATTAATTTTCCACCTCTTACTAAGGATGATAGACGAAACGCTGGAGCGAAGTCCACCCTACGGTTTTTTATTTCCATCCTTTTTTTAAAAGCTCTCGCTTTATGGCATGACAATACGTGTAAAAAAGATGACACAATAAAGCCTGCTTTCTTGCTATATAACACAACAATTTCACCACAGTACAGCTTTTAATTATTTCTTTTTTATTTTATACTTAACAAAGTAGTATACTATGTAATTTAGTCTACATAAACAACATTCATTTTGGGAGGAATAATGGAAGAATTTTTAAACATGGATTTTATTCAACTGAAACCGGAATATATAAAAATAATCTTATTTATTTGGAACATTATAAAATGTACTTTTTTACTTGTTGTTTGCGTTAAACTTTTGCGTTGGTTTTGTGATAAACTCTTTAAAAATCTTGTTTCAAAGCTTGATTCACAAGAGCGCAAGCAGCAGCTTCTAACACTTAAAGCTATTCTTGTACATGGGCTTGAATTTGTTATATTTGCCATATATTTAATGAATATGCTTTTTATTTTCGGAATAGACGTTCGTCCGCTTCTTGCAACAGCGGGTGTTTTGGGTGTTGCTGTCGGTTTTGGCGCAAAAAGATTTGTTGAAGATATTATAACAGGTATTATAATTTTAATTGAAGGACAAATTCGTGTCGGAGATTATGTTGAAATACACGGCATGAGCGGATTTGTTGAAAAAATTACCCTAACTTTAATAACTGTTCGCTCAGATAAAACGGGTGCTGTTAATTTTATTCGCTGCGGTTATGTTGATTCGATTATAAACCATACAATGCAGTATGCTTACGCATTTTTCCCGATTGATGTTGCTTATAAGGAAAATGTTGAAAATGTTACAAGAGTAATTTATGAGGCATTTAATATTTTAAAGGGCGACAAAGAATGTGCTAAACTTATACTTGATAATATTGAAATATTCGGGCTGGATGAGTTTAAAGAAAGTTCGCTTTGTATCAAGTGCAGAATTAAAACTAAACCAAAAGGACAATGGTATATTAAAAGAAACTTTAATAGAATATTAAAAGAAAGATTTGACATCGAAGGCATAGAAATACCTTTTAATCAAGTTGTTGTTACAAATGCCGGTGCATAAAGTGTTAAGGGTTATGATTAAAAAAATTTTTTTTATTGTTGTTTTTATTTGTTTATGTGGTTTAATTGGTTGTGTGCTTTCGGGATGTAAGCAAACTGTAATTGAAGTAAATTATGAGAATGCTTCGTCCCGAGCTCTAAAAGAGGCACAAGAAAATGCGCAAAAGGAAAAAAGAGGGGATAACGGTATAATTTTTCTTGGAGAAACGAATTCCGCAAATCCGAGTATAAAAATGAACTTTGGTCCTTCCGATTTGAAATTTGATATTGATTAAAATTAAGAAGCTATACAACAGAAAGGAATAAGCATGCAATCCAGACATGGCAGTCTTGAAAGTGCAATTTTAAGTACTCTTTGGAATCTTGAAAAAGACGGAATATATACAAATACGGTTAAAGATGTTTACGAGATACTATCTCAAAACGACAGCGGCAAAAGAGCTTATACAACAATTAAAACGGTTATGGACAGACTTTTTGAAAAAAAACTGCTTCTTCGTTTCAGAGAAGGAAGGAAATTTTGTTACAGGACGGTATATTCTAACAGAGAAATAGTTGAAAATTCACTTAATGAACTTGCAAACAGGTATTGCAGCGGAAATATCGATATATTAAAGGAAATATTAAATTCCGTAATTGAAAAACAACTTGTTAGTGTATAATAGTTATCATGGATAGCGAAAAGCTAAAACTTTATAATAACAAACTTCTTGTTGCACAGCTTATTCAAGATGTTTTGTGTGATAAAATTTCCGTGCTTGACGCTTTGACAAACTTTCCAAAAGACATTCCCGATATAAATATAAAATGTGCTTTTGATGCGCTTGTACATAGAGAAGCCGATGAAGATTTAAGGAAAAGAATTAAAGACTATGCACAAATTCAAGATGAATACCTTGAAAGTATTGCGTATATGTTAAAAGAAAATCGGGCTTTACCTAAAAATATTATTGCACAATATTTGATATATCACAAAGACGACCTGATAAGCTATACAAATAAAACTTTTGCAGATGTTTTTAAAAAAATCAAAAGAATAATAAATTTTTAATATAAATTATGAATAATGATGTTGATAAAAATAATTCCGAATTTGTCCATTATACTGTTATGAAAGATGAAACAGTCGGGTCTTTGATGTGTGAAAATTCCGATAAAATTTTTGTTGATTGTACTTTAGGAGGCGGGGGACACAGCGAGGAAATACTAAAAAGAATTTCAAAAAAAGGAAGATTAATTGCTTTTGATGTTGATGACGACGCTATAAAGTATGCAAGCTTTAGACTTAAAGATTACAAAAATCTTACAATTATCAAAGCAAGTTATAATGATATTGATATTGAGCTAAAAAAGCTTGGAATTGAAAAAATTACGGGCGGGGTAATATTTGACCTTGGCGCTTCTTATCATCAGCTAACTTGCGCTAAGCGGGGATTTAGCTTTTCAAAAGACGCACCTTTAGATATGCGCTTTAATCAGGAACAAGACTTTAGCGCTTGGGATGTTGTTAATAAATATAGCGAAAAAGAACTTGTTGATATTTTTTCAAAGTATGGCGAAGAGCGTTTTTCAAAAAGAATAGCCCATGCAATTGTTCAATCAAGACCGATTAATACAACGCTTGAACTTGCTTCTTTAATTGTTGGGGCTACTCCTAAGATTAAGACAAAAATTCATCCCGCAACAAGAGTTTTTCAAGCAATAAGAATTGAAGTTAATCATGAATTGTTAAATTTTGAAAATACATTATTAAAAGTTATAAATTTGTGTGATATTGGTGCTATAATAAGTTTGTTATCATTCCATTCTCTGGAAGACAGGTTAGCAAAACAGATACTAAAAGCATATAGTACATGCCGCTGTGATAAGTATGCTCCCGTATGTACATGTCAAGGTCGTATGCTGGAGCTGATTAACAAAAAACCCATAGTGGCACAAGCTCAAGAAATCAAGCTAAATCCACCATCCAGAAGTGCAAAATTGAGAGTTGCGAGAAGAATATAGCGGGGTAAATTTGAAACCGTCATTTTATAAAGGCAGTAAACATAGATATAGGTCAACAAAAGATAAAAAAAACAGGGTTGAAATGCCTGTTGGGGTCAACGTTGAGCTTGCTCAACCGGTATCTAACCCTATTAAAGATGATGATTTTAACAATAATCAGGTTTGCAATAATCAAATTATCAGCGGATATTTTTTAAACGAAAAGCCGTATAAAGAAATGATAATTCAAAGAGTTAATCATTTTCTCTATGGAATTTTAGGTTTTTTGGTTCTTTTTTGCTTCGTATGTTATTATTTTGTTTCTTGTAAAGAGGTTCAACTTAATAAAATTTCTCGTGAAACACTCGAGCTTAATTATGAAAATGAAGACTTACAAAACAAGGTTGACAGTTTGCAATCTTATTATAATATTGATAAAGCCGTTTCAAGTGCAAATATTTTAGAAAGAGCTAAACGGGTTGTTGAAGTTAATGCAATTGATGTTCCTAAAGTTAACTTTAGTAAAAAGCAAAATAAAACAAAACATTCTTTGGTTGTCAGCTATTAATTTTTTGGGGAAACTTTGAAAGAAAAAATATACAATAAATTTGATAGACGTGTCGGTTGCCTACAGTCTTTGTTTTATATTACCTGTTTGGCATTAGCATTGTATTTATTTTTACTTCAGGTTTGCGACATCAGAAATTGCAAAAAAAAGGCAAAGACTCAAAGAACCTCAAAAATGTATGTCTTAAGAGGAGAGATTGTTGACAGATACGGTTTTAAACTTGCTGCCGATAAAACAACTTTTATTCTCTATGCTCATCCTAAATACTACGATTCAACGCCCGAAGAGCTGGCTAAAAAACTCTCGCCTTATGTTAATATCCCTGTTGGCGAACTTACAAAAAAACTCTCTCAAACAAATAAAAAAATAATTACAATTAAAAAAGATTTAGACAGAAAAACAGTAAGAGAAATTAAGAAAAAAGGTTTAAGAGAGCTCTCCTACGAAGTTAAAAACAAAAGAGTTTATCCTCAGGGGACTTTGGCTGCGCATATTCTCGGTTTTTATAACCCTAATGCAGACACGGCGGGCGGAATTGAACATAAAGCAAAAGATTATCTGGAGTATATTGATAAGACTATAACTTATGAAAAAGCTCCTAATGGCGATATTATCTATAATATCAGCGTTAATCCCGAGGATGTATCCGCTCCTGTCAAAGGTAAAACCCTTACATTAACAATTGACAGCGCTGTTCAGCATGTCTGTGAAAAATATCTCTTAAAGGCTATTCAAAAATTTAAAGCACCAAGAGCAGCAGCTATTGTTATAGACCCAAAATCGGGTGAAGTCTTAGCTCTTGCGGTTGCTCCAACTTACGATCCTAATGAATACGGTAAATATACAATGCAGGAGATGAAAAACTGGGCAATTACAGATGTTTACCCTCCGGGGTCAACTTTTAAAATTATTACGGTTGCTTCTGCTTTTATGAATAAAAAAATTAATAAATTTTCTAAAATTAATGATACAGGTAAAATGAAAATCGGCTGGTGGGACGTTGTAAACTACGACTATAAGTCAAAAGGCGCTCCCGGGATGATTGACCTTGTTTATCTTTTTGAACATTCATCCAACATTGGTTCAATTAAGATTTCTCAAATGATGAGCGATAAAGAATTTTACGACAGCTTAAGGCTTTTTAATTTTGGAGAAAAAACAGGTATCGACTTACCTGGTGAATCCGCCGGACTTCTGCCCGCACCAAAATTTTGGGATATTGCAACCCATGGCGCTATGGGTTACGGCTACGGCGCTTCAACAACGGCTATTCAAATGGCGGCTGCAGTTAGCGCAATTGCAAATAAAGGTGTTTGGATAACTCCGCATGTTATAAAATATTCTCCCGAAGAACTTGAAACAAAAATTGAAAAAAGGCGTGTACTTGACGAACAGGATGCAAAAGATATAACGGAATTACTTGTAAAATCAATTGAAAACGGAAAAAATCCCGTCAAGATGGATGATTTTTATATTGCCGCAAAAACAGGTACCTCAAGAAAACCAAACAGCAACGGAACGGGCTATTCAAACAAGCTCTATACCTCCATGGTCGGCTATTTTCCTGCAAGCGACCCGAGAGCCGTTTTATATGTTATTGTTGATTCTCCTTCGGGTGAAGGTATTTGGGGTTCGACTGTTGCAGCTCCGATTTTTAAAGAAATTACGGTTGAGCTTGTGAGAATTTTAAACCTCACACCCGATAAACATATAACAAAAAAATAACTTTGTAATAAAATATACTTAAAAACGTAAGGAATAAGAAAAATGGACTTAGATACGATTGTTAAAAATATTGATACGCTTGAAGTTTTGAATTATAAAAATGTTGATATAAAAGGAATTTCCTATAATTCCAATACAATAAATTCTCATGAAATTTTTGTATGTTTAAAAGGTGAACACGTTGACGGACACAACTTTGCGCAAAATGCTTTTGAAAAAGGCGCAATTGCTCTTATGTGCGAGCGTCCTTTGAATATTGAAATTCCGCAATTAATTGTTAAATCTACTCAAGAAAGCATTGCAGATTTAGCTGCGGTTTTTTATCATAACCCCTCGCATGAGCTTAATTTAATGGGTGTTACGGGTACTAACGGGAAAACAACCGTTGCTCATCTTGTTCAGAAAATTTTTGAGAAGGATAATAAAAAATGCGCTCTTATAGGCACATTAGGCTATAAGCTTTCTTCAAGCGATGATTACCTTGAAACAAAGCATACAACACCCCAAGCGCCAAAAATGCAAGAAACGCTTAAAAAAATTCTAAATTCGGATATATTAAACGTTATAACAGAGGTTTCAAGCCATTCTTTAGAACAATTCAGGGTTAAAAACTGTAATTTTTCAACGGCAATATTTACAAACCTTACTCAAGACCATCTCGACTATCATATAACAATGGATAACTATTTTAATGCCAAGGCAAAGCTTTTTAAAGGCTTAAAAAAAGGAAATAATGCGGTCGTTAATAACGACGATAAATATTCAAAAAGATTGATTGATGTTATTGATAAAGAAGTTAATGTCTATACTTACGGAGTTAAAAATAATTCCGATATTATGGCTCAAAACGTTGAATTTATGTCGGACGGAGTGTCTTTTGTCTGCTGTTATAAGGATGAGAAAGTACCTTTTAAACTTCATCTGAACGGGATGTTTAGTGTTTATAATTCGTTGGCTGCAATCGGCGCTGCACTTGCAAACGGAATAGAGCTGACAATTATTAAAGAAGCGCTTGAAAAAACAAGAAGTGTTGCGGGTCGTTTTGAAATAGTAAGAACCAATCCGATGGTTATTGTTGATTATGCGCATACACCTGACGGGCTTGAAAATGTTTTAAGGGCAGCAAGAGAGCTTACTCCAAAAGAAGGAAATTTAATTTGTCTGTTTGGTTGCGGCGGCAATCGTGATTGTACAAAGCGTCCGAAAATGGGAAAAATTGCTCAGCAGCTTTGTGACAAAATAATTGTTACATCGGATAATCCAAGAAATGAAGACCCTCAGCAGATTATAACGGATATTCTCTCGGGGCTTGCTTTAATTAATCCTAAGGTTGTTTTTGTTGAACAGGATAGACACCTTGCAATTAAGCTTTTGAAAGATATTTCAAGCGAAAATGATGTTTTGGTTTTAGCAGGAAAAGGGCATGAAACTTATCAAATTCTTGCCGATAAAACAATTCATTTTGACGATAGAGAAGAAGTTGTAAAAGTTTTTGGCGAATAAACTTTTTCTTTTCAAGGCTCAAGCTTCAAGCCCTTTAATTTAATTTCATTTTTATTTTTTACAATAATAAATTAAGCCGTAAGTTAATTACGGCTTAATTTTTAATATTTGATAATATTTTATTTTTTATTCAAATTTTATTTGCGCCATTTCATCCAATGAAGCAAAAACTTCACTTGCTCCGCAATCAACAAATTGAACCTGTGCCGTTACTGCGCTTGAAAGGTCGGATAATAAATATAGAGCAGCTTTACCAACTTCAGATACTTCAGGAGTTCTTTTTAGGGGTGCTTTTAATACATTTGCTTTAAGCATTCTGTCAAATCCGCCAATACCTTTTGCCGCCATTGTTTTAACCGGACCTGCCGATAAACAGTTGCATCTGATATTATATTTTCCAAGGTCGTTTGCAATAAATCTCATTGAAGATTCAAGCGCAGCTTTAGCTACACCCATTATATTATAATTTGCAACAACTTTTGTAGCGCCAAGGTATGTCATAGCTAAAATTGAACCGCCGCCAGAAGCTTCCATTTGAGGTTTAGCATATCTTGCAATTGTTACTAAAGAATAAGCGCTTACATGCATTGCTAAATCCCAACCTTCACGAGATACCGAGTAAAAATCTCCTACTAAGTCGTCTTTATTTGCAAATGCAACGGCATGAACTACAAAATCTAATTTATCATATTTTTTTTGATATTCTTCAAAAACTTTTTTAACATCTTCATCTTTTGTAACGTCGCATTCCATGCACATTTTAGTATTCATGGATTCCGCTATTGGGCGAACTCTTTTTTCCATAGCTTCATTTGCATAAGTGAAAGCAATTTCAGCGCCATGAGCATGTAGTTGTTCGGCTATTGCGTTTGCTATCCCGAATTTATTTGAAACACCAAATATTATGCCTTTTTTGCCTTCCATTAAACCCATATAAGTAACCTCCTTAAAGTATCTATAAGTAAATTATAATATAAAGAAAGAAAAATACAATCTGCCTAAGTTCTGTATCAGCTTTGTTTTGAAAGCTAAAGCCCTCTAAACTCCCTAAAGGCCGCTATTATTTTACTCGACTTCATCTAAAGGCGGCTCGATACTATGCATAGGCGGAGTTGGAACATCTTCAATTATTATATGCGAGCTTTCTTCAACTTCAGGTTCTTTTTGAGGGATTTTTGGCATGATGTTTGGCTCATGCGTATCTTCTTGTAAATTTTCTTCTTTTTGTGTTTGTTCATCAAAGTTGCTGAATTGAGGAATTTCATCTTCAATTTTTTCTTCCTGATGTCCTTTGGTATGAACGGTTATTTTATAAGTCGGGCTAGAGTCTGAAGTTGCTTCAGGTGAAATATCTTTTCTATGGAACGATAAAACAACATCATCATAAGTATTAACGCTGAACATATTGGGCAGCATAAGCTGTTTTGCACTTCCCTTCAGTGTTTCAAGAATATATGATTCATAATCTTGAGTGTATCTTGTAAGAAGAATATATGTTGCTGAAACGTTATCTTTTTGGATGTAGAGATTATAGCTTGATGAATTTGAGTCAATTATAATTGTTTCAATTCCGGGGAATAAGGTTGAAACTTCAGAAGGGCTTAATTGATGGATATTAAATTTTCTTCCGTTGTAGAAAATTTTCGAAATTAACAATCTGTCTTTATTGTAAAGATACAATTCGCCGTTAACGAGAAAGAAAAATTCATATTTTGAAATATTTAACTGTTGCAAAAGAGAAAAAGTATTTGAATAAAGCGACACCTCGTTGTCATTATCAATATCACTCATTACAATTTGACTTGCTAAAAGCTTTGTGTTTGGTTCATAAGGTTGCCAAGTTGCATTTTGCATATTGTAAACATACTTAAACACAAAATTTTTATTTTTTGTAAATATATTTTTTCTAAGTTGTATAAAAATATCTGAAAATGCATTATTTTGAACATTATCATCAAAGCTTTCTTCATATATTTTATAAGGGTAATCATGAATAAAATTTTGCTCGTCATACCCTCTTTGTTTGTCGTAATAACTCAAAACAACCGGTCGCAAAAGCGAATCTTTTTTTGCAAAGATAAAATATTTATATGCATTTTTGAATTTATTTTTCATTTCTTGAGTTGTTGTTGCATAAATCGAAGGGGTAAAAATAAACCTGCGAAAATCATAGTAGAGAATTTTTTCCGTTTGTTCCTTTACATATTGATTTTGGGTTCTTGAATGCAGTTTTTCAAAATCATATATTTTATCCGCTAGTTTTCTCGGGCTCATATAAATATCATAGGCGATATCACCTTCAAGTGTGTCATATTTTGCTTTAAGAACGTTAACAGGTGTATTATACTTTGCTCTTAAATCAAGATATTCCTGCATTGAAGGAGAAAGATATTTTGCAAAATTGTTTCTTATATATACATTATCAGGATGAAGCGCAATTGCACCAAACACAGGATAAGCTTTTATTCCGACTCTTTTTAAGTCTCTGTTTATTCGAGAAGCACATGCTCTTGATTGAGCAAGGCTATTTATGTTTGAGCAAATATCTTCGCCTTCTTTAAACATTCCCTCGCTTGTAATATGTGTTATTTTTGAAATTTCTCTTAAATAAGAAATAAATATTTGTTCTTTCTTTTCCTGCGTATCATCAGAATACTTTAAATACATAAGTAAAAATTTATTTACTTTTGATAAATTTGAAATCAGTTCTTTATAGTTTGAAGGCTCTTTAAATTCAGGGATTTGAGCAGGATTTTTCATATAGTTTTTATATTGCAGCGCTATTCTTTGCTGAGATTGCTTATCAAGCCAAAAATAGGTCGCGGCTGTAATAATCGAACAAATTATAATCAAGGATATTACAAAATTGAAAATCATCGTATCGTAAATATTCTTTGTCGGGGCTTGAGAATTAAGAAATTCCAAGTCTTTTTTTGAATCGTTGTTTTTAAATACTTGGGATAGAGTATCTAAGTTTAAGTTTTTGTATGCGGTTTTAGAATATTTGTTTTTGTTATCCAATCTAAAGCCGCAATGAGAACAAAAAATATCGCTGTTTTTACATTCATATCCACAATTTGAACATTTGATTTTCATAATTTAACCTGTTTGATTTATATTTTTATTGCTACATTTATATCAAAATCAAAAAATATTTTATATTAATAAATTGTCTTAGTTTTTGAAATTTTGCTCAACCGTTGAATTAACCGCCTTGGCTAATTCAAGCTCTTTTACTTTGTTATAGCAGACAAAAACAATAGAATTAAAAGTAACGGGTTCAAGAGAAGTTGTTAAGTTATTTGTCATATTTTCATAATCGCCGTTTAGAGAAGTGTATTCACTTTCTTTATAAACTTTTAATCTTGCCGAAAACGGGCTTTTAATACTTGATTGCATTGTTACGACAAGCGGTTCATTGAATTTATCATCTTTATATTTTATATTATAAAGGTAGTAATTTTTATATTGCTTAATGCTATCAGTGTCAAGTTGAACGCTTCTACCCGAATTGGCGGTTAAATTAAGCCAATTAACGGCATAAGCGGGAGATATTGCGATTAATAAAAGTAAAAAAATTATGATTTTTTTCATAGGGGAAACCTCCTAAGTCTATTTTATTGCATTAAAATAAAATTGCAAAAAAAATTTAAAAAAGATATAATTTTCTTAATGATTTGGAGAGGGCATGGAAAATTTATTATTAACCGCAGCAGCTTCTTTTATTGTCGGTCTTGTATCGGGTTATGCGCTTGCAAAAATTAAAAACAGTGAAAATACACTTTTTACAATGCTTAACGATTTTAAAAGAACACTTGATGAATACAGAAAAGAAAGCTCTTTTGACGCTAAAGAAATTAAAGAAGCGGTTAAAACGGCTCAAGAATTAAGCAGGGTTCTAACAACAAATCAAAATCTCAAGGGTAAATTTGGAGAAGAGTGCCTCGAGGCAATAATAAAAGTATGTTACCCCGATAAAAATATCAACTATATTAAGCAATTTAGCTCGACAAATTGTGATGATAAAAAAATTAAACCCGATTATTTAATTAACCTGCCTAATGATAAATCAATTTCAATTGATTGCAAATTGAATTTGGAAAAATATATTGAATATAAAGAAAATCAAACCCCGTTAAATAAAAGTGAATTGATTAAAGACTTGAATCAAACAGTTAATAAACTTTCTTCAAAGTATTATGAAAGCGCTAAAGATACAAACCAAACGGATTTTATTTTGATGTATATTCCTCTTGAACCTGTAATCACTTTAATTTACACTGATAAAGACTTCTATAATGTTATAAAAAATGCAAATGATAAAAATATAATAATTGTTGGAAATTCAAGTATTCTAACAACCCTGAAGCTTGTAAATCAGCTATGGGCGCAGGAAAAACAGCAAAGAAATATTGATAAAGTTATTAACACAGCGCAAGACATATACAATTTAATTGCAACTCATGCAAATAATCTTTATCAAATAAAGACAAATTTAGAAAACAATCTGAACGACTTTAATAAAGAGTATAAAAAACTGGGCACATCAACAAAGCTTTTTAGCCTTGTAAACGAATTAAGAGAGTACGGTTTAAAGCCTTTATTCAAGCAAACGGGTAAAAAAAGAGAAGAAGTTGCAATTCCTAAAGAATTTTTAAATAATTAACATTTGTAAATTTTTTTTGATTTTTATGATTACATCCTCTAATCAGAGGATTAATATAAATATAATGGAAATTGTCAAAATCCTAAAAGATTATTCTAATACCCCTCTGGAAAAGGAATTGAGCGACTTTTTTTCTCAAGAGCTTGATACCGTTATTTGCGTGGAAAAAGTTAAAAATAAAAAGTTTTTAACAAAATACATTCAGCCCTTGAATGATTTTATTATCCATACAACTGCCATGCCCTGCTGCGATGTTAGGAGAGTGCTGTAAGTTCAAATTCTTTATCATGCTCTAAATTTTCGCAAGTTCTTGCTCTAACCGCCAGTTTATCGCATAATTCATTGTATTCGTTTTCGTTATGCCCTTTAACCCAAACAAATTCAATGTCATGCGCTTGTTGAGCTATTAAAAATTTTTTCCATAAGTCTATATTTTTAACCGGATTATTTGTATTTAATTTCCAGTTTTTTTCCTGCCAGCCTTTTAACCAGTTTTTGTTTATTGCCTCGGTTACATATTTTGAATCGGAATAAAGAACAATCTTGCACGGCTCTTTAAGAGAATTAAGAGCTTCAATTACGGCTGAAAGCTCCATTCTGTTGTTTGTTGTTAAAACATAACCTTTTGAGAGTTCTTTTTTGTGAACAACGTTGTTTTTATCTTTATACATTAAAATAGCACCCCAGCCCCCTTTTCCCGGATTACCCTGACAGGCGCCGTCTGTATATATCTTTATAAATTTTTTTTCCATAATAAAAATTATATCACAAAACAACATTTCTTAATAACTTATATACATCTTATTATATTTGTGTTTCAATTTTAAATGCGGTTTTTATCGCAAGTAGACTGGAGAAACAACAATGATAATAGTAATGGAACACAACGCAACAATTGAACAACTAAACAGGGTTGTAAAATATGTTGAAGATAGAGGCTTAAAAACTCAGGTAAATAACGGAGAATTATTAAATGTAGTTGCCGTTATCGGTGATAAGACAAAATTAAACGCAGAAAATATAGCTGCAATTGACGGTGTTAGAGAAGTAAAGCAAATTCAAGAAGAATATAAGCTTGTTTCTCGAGTTGCACACCCTGAAGATACGGTAATTAAATTTCCAAACGGTGTTAAAATCGGAGGACTCGAAAGACCTGTTTTGATGGTAGGTCCATGCTCGGTTGAAAAAGACTTTGACGGGCTTTTAAAAGTTGCTGTTGCGGCAAAAGAAATGGGCTGTCAATTCTTAAGAGGGGGTGCATTTAAACCTAGAACAAGCCCTTATGACTTTCAGGGTTTGGAAGAAAAAGGTTTGCAATATTTAGCTCAAGCAAGAGAAAAAACAGGGCTTTTGGTTGTAACAGAAGTAATGGATACAATGGATATAGCACTTCTTTGCAAGTATGCCGATGTATTGCAGGTTGGCGCAAGAAACATGCAAAACTTTAAGCTCTTAAAAGCTTTAGGAAGAATTAAAAAACCTGTTATGATAAAAAGAGGGCCCGCAGCAACAATTAAAGAATTTTTACTTGCGGCAGAATACGTTGTTTCAAACGGAAACCCTAATGTTATTCTTTGTGAACGTGGGGTTAAAGGTTTTGACAACCAATTTTCAAGAAATGTTCTTGACATTGCAGCCGTACCGATTATAAAAAAATATTCACATCTGCCGATTATTGTTGATCCTTCCCATGGAACGGGTAAGAGGTATTTAATTGAGCCTATGGGTAAAGCAGCACTTGTTGCGGGAGCTCACGGATTGATGTATGAAGTTCATCATGACCCCGATAATGCTATGTGCGACGGAGCGCAAAGCTTGAACTTAGACCAATTCAGAGAAGTAACAAAAGCTTTGAATAAGGTTATAGGCAGAATTGACTACGACAATAAAAACAACAAATAAAAAAATAATAAAATTATAGGAAATAAAAACAAAATGGCACTGACATTTCAAGAATTAATTTTAAATTTGTCAAAATACTGGTCGGATAACGGCTGCGTTATTCAACAGCCTTATGATATTGAAAAGGGCGCAAGTACAATGAACCCTGCAACGTTTTTAAGAGCCTTAGGTCCTGAACCGTTTAATTGCGCTATGGTTGAACCTTGCAGACGTCCGACGGACGCAAGATACGGAGAAAATCCCAACAGATTGGGACATTATTTTCAATATCAGGTAATTTTAAAACCGTCTCCCGATAATGCGCAAGACTTGTATTTAAACTCGCTTAGTGCTATGGGAATTGATTTAGAGCACCATGACGTAAGATTTGTTGAAGATAACTGGGAATCCCCGACACTCGGTGCAGCGGGTGTAGGCTGGGAAGTTTGGCTGGATGGAATGGAGATAACTCAATTTACCTATTTTCAACAAGTGGGAGGACTTGAAGTTAAACCCGTTGTTCTTGAAATAACTTATGGTTTAGAGCGTATTGCAATGTATTTGCAAAATGTAGATAGCGTATTTAACATTAACTGGAATAATGATTTAAAGTACGGCGATATTTACCTTCAAAATGAAATTGAACAATCAAAATATAATTTTGAATACTCAAATGCGCAAAGATTATTCAAAATGTTTGATTTGGCTTCCGAAGAAGCAAACAGTTGTATGGAAGCAGGGATTGTTCTTCCTGCTTATGATTGGGTTTTAAAATGTTCTCATACGTTTAATTTGCTTGATGCAAGAGGGGTTATAAGCAAAGATGAGCGTGTTAATTACATCAACAGAGTAAGAACTCTTGCTTCAAAAGTTGCTCGTTTATACGTTGAACAGAGAGAAAAATTAGGTTTTCCGTTAATTAAAAAATAAAGAAAGAACCAGATGAGTGAAAAAGAAAACAAAGATTTTTTACCCGATTTGCAAGATAGCGGCGAAGTAAATGCCATATCAGGCTTTGTTAAAAATCTTTTAAAAATTAAAAATCCGGATAATATGTTAAAACAAGCACAAGAAGGCGGTTTGAAAAAAACGCTCGGTGCTTTTGATTTAATAATTCTCGGTGTGGGTGCAATTATCGGAAGCGGGATTTTTACCGTTGTGGGAATTGCGGCAGTTGGTTCAACGGAAGCTGTTGGAGCAGGTCCATCATTAATTATTTCAATGATAATCGCTTCTTTAGCGTGTATTTTTTCTGCTCTTTGTTACAGTGAGTTTGCCTCCATGCTTCCTGTTGCAGGAAGTGCTTATCTGTACACCTATGCAACAATGGGTGAATTTATGGCATGGATTATAGGCTGGACACTAATGCTTGAATATCTTGTTGCATATATTGCAGTTGTAAGCGCTTGGAGCGGATATTTTATGCAATTTATCAAAGCATTTACTTTTTTACCTCACTGGCTTACAAACCCGCCAATTTATTTGGTTCATGATTATTCAACGGTTGTTAGCGAATTAACGCAAAAAGGCTTGGATGTGCAGGCAAATATCCCTCATTTTTTGGGTATTCCAATTTGTGTAAATCTTCCAAGTCTTATAATAACAATTATAATTATTGCATTTTTAATAAAAGGTATTCAAGAATCTACCAAAATGGCAGGATTGATGGTTGTAATTAAACTTTCCGTTGTCGGTTTGTTTATTATAATGGGCATGTTAGACATAAATCCTCAAAATTGGCATCCTTTTATGCCAAACGGTTTTGCGGGTTTATTTATGGGTGCTTTTATAATATTCTTTGCTTATATCGGTTTTGACGCAATTGCAACTGCAGCGGAAGAAACAAAAAATCCGCAAAAAAACCTTCCCATAGGTATTATAGGCTCACTTTTAATTTGTACAATAGTTTATGTGCTTGTTGCGCTTGTATTAACAGGCATGGTACCGATTGATAAAATCGACATCCAAGCGCCGATTGCTTCAGCAATGGAAAATGCGGGAAAACACTTTGTTGCAAGATTAATTTCAATTGGTGCTCTAACGGGTTTAACCTCGGTTTTACTTGTTATGATGTTAGCAGGTACAAGAATTTTATACGCTATGAGTAGGGACGGGTTTTTGCCTAAAATATTGCAAACGGTACACCCTAAGTTTAAAACACCCCATGTAATAACTTTAATGGCAGGTATAATTTGTATCTTGGGAACAATCTGTATAAATATATCTGTTGCGGCTGAACTTTGCAATTTTGGAACATTTGCTTCGTTTATAATTGTTTGTGTTGCGGTTTTAATTTTAAGAAAAACCCAACCGGATAGACCACGTCCTTTTAAAGTTCCTTTTTCTCCTTTTATTCCGTTGGCGGGTATTATTTGCTGCAGCGGCTTGATGTTATATTCTATGAAATTTTTAAAAACTTCAAGACTATTGTTTCCTGTTTGGATTATACTTGGAATAATTTTTTACTTCTCGTACGGTTATAAACAACAAAGAAAATTGGAAAAAGAAAACTCTTTAACAAGCTCGGGTGATAATGATTAAAAAAATATTACTAAATATAATAAACAGAAAATCAGCCGCAGAATTAATCGATAATGCGAAAAAAGGCAGTCTTAAGAAAACCTTGAGTGCGTTTGACCTTTTTATTATAGGAATTGGCGCAATTGTCGGCACGGGGATTTTAACAATCGTCGGAACAGCAATTCAAGGAGGCCCTGAAAGCTCGGGAGCCGGTCCTGCGATTGTGATTTCAATGATTATAGCGGCAATTGCGTGCGTTTTTTGTGCGCTTTGCTATGCGGAAGTTGCTTCTATTATCCCTGTTTCGGGAAGTGTTTATACTTATGCTTACGCTTCTTTGGGTGAATTTGCAGCTTGGATAGTCGGCTGGGCTCTGATGTTGAATTATGTCATAGGTAATATCGCCGTATCAAGCTCATGGTGCGGTTATTTAACCCAGCTTTTAAAAGGTTTTTCAAAATATCTTCCCGATTTTGTAATAAATTTCCCCCTTTGGCTTAGAAATGACGTAAGGTCGATAATGCACATGTGCGATAAATATTCTATAAATCCGCATGATGTAATGCCTTATTTGTTTGATAAAATTCCCATAGCAATTAATTTACCGGTTATTGCCCTTACTCTTGTTGTAACTTTAATTCTTGTTAAGGGAATAAGAGAATCAACAAGATTTGCTACCGTAATGGTTTGCTTGAATTTATTTATGATAATTTCTTTTGTAGTTGTCGGCGCACCTCATATTGATACAACAAATTGGACTCCTTTTGCGCCAAACGGACTTCAGGGAATTATGATGGGCGCTTTTATAATATTCTTTGCTTATATTGGAATTGACGCAGTTACAGCTACTGCCGAAGAAGCTAAAAACCCGCAAAGAGATATTCCTATGGCAATTTTTACGACTTTAATTTTCTGCACCGTTTTATATGTTCTTGTTGCACTTGTATTGACGGGTATTTGCCCGATGGGAACAATAAACATCCAAGCACCGATTGCAAGTGCGCTCAGTGCGATTAACAAGGACTATCTCGCCTGCTTTATTTCAATTGCTTCGGTTTGCGCTCTTGCAAGCGTATTTTTAATTTGTCAACTTGCTTCAACACGTATTCTTTACGCAATGAGCAGGGATAAGTTTTTACCAAGAATGCTAAGAGCAATACACAAAAAACACAGAACCCCCCATGTTTTAACTTGGAGTGTCGGAATTGTTACAATTATATGCTCTTTGTTTATGGATTTAAATATATCGGCTCAATTATGTAATTACGGCACATTTACTTCTTTTATAGCAATTTGTATTGCTGTTTTGGTCTTAAGAAAAACAGAGCCAAATTTAAAACGTTCGTTCAAAATTCCTCTAATGCCTTTATTCCCTGTTTTAGGAATTGTATCGAGCCTTGCTCTTATGATATTTTCTCTAAAAGAATTATCCGCAAGCAAATTGATGTTTTTACTTTGGATATTAATTGGAATAGCAATATATTTTGGCTTCAGCTATAAAAATTTAAGAAAATAGTTAATCATAAGCCCGACATCAACCTAGTCATCAGATTTCACATCAAGGGTTGAAGTAATTTCATTTGTTGAAGGCTCATAAGTGTTTAATATTTTTTTAGAATGTTTAATATTATTCATCTCTAATAAAAGTTTGTCTTTAGCATTATTAATAAAATTAAGATTATCTTTTTCAAGCTCTATTAATTTAATTCTGAAATTGTTTAAAAATTCATCCTGTTTAATTTCATCAAGTCTTGGTTTTTCAAATTGAACAATGTTATTAAGCATAATTTCTTTGTCTTTAACTGCTGCTTCAACGCTTTCCCAATCCTTTTTTTCGCTAAGCTCTCTTATATGTTTATTTACTCTAAGATATTGCTCATAAAGAAGTTTTAAATGATTAAAGTCGTTTTCGCTAAGCATTATTCTTCCTCGTCATCCTCTTCATAATCATCATCTTCTTCATCTTCTTCATCATCGTCATTTTCATATTTGTCATCAGAAATATTAACAGATTCATATTTATCAATTGAACTATCTTGCTCTTGAGCTTCTTTTTGAGCTAAAACAATTGCTTTTTCCCAAGTTGCTTTAAGGCTTTTTAAATAGCTTAAAACTTCGTCAATCGGTTCAATTTTCTTTTTAATATTTGCATAAATTAAACGGCGAATAAAATATTCATATAAACTCGTAAGGTTTTCCGCAAGTTGAGGTGCAACTTCTCTATCAAGCGAGTTGATAAACTCTTGAATTATGTTTTGAGCACCTATTAAGTTGTTGTGTGCGTTTTCAATTTCTTTATTTTTCATTGCAGCTTTTGCTTTGTTTAGAAATTGAATAGCTCCGTCATAGAGCATGATTAAAATTTGTTCTCTTGAAGCTGTTTCAATACTGGATTTTTGGTATTGCTTAACATATTGGTTCATGGTTAAAACTTCCTATTTACAATAGAGCCTTGCGAATTTGATAAAAAATTAACCAACTGCGAAAGTTCTTGAGCGTTAATTTCTTGAATAACGTTTTTTGTTGCTTTTTCGATGATTAATATTTTATCCGTTTCTTCATCAACTTTTAAAGTATATTTATCACTTTTAGACAGGTCGTATTTGATTACTTCAACTTTTTCTTCCGAAGCTTCCTCTTCTTGCGAATCTTTAGATTCAAAATTGAAACCGTTTTTTTCTTTTTCTTTTTCTTTATCGGGATCAACTTTTTGTCCTTGGCTTAAACCATCGATTTTTGTATAGTTCTGCTCTGTTTTTGCAGTGTTATTGAGCTCTGCGGAATTATGCTCCGGAGTTACTCTAAGTTGATTAATTGATATACCATCTAAGCCCATAAATTTAACTTTCGTAAATTATTATAACTTATTTAACATAACTTTTAATAAATTATATAATGTATTTATTAAAAATACCATATACGCTATAATAAAACGGGATAAGGATTATGCAAAAAACATCTGATTTATTTTTACAAAACATAAAAAATTTGCCGATTTGGGTTAAACAGGTTATAACCAAAGAATTATCCGATGACTTAACAAAAAAGCTTAATGAATTTACTCAACTGACGCAGATTAATGATTTATTTCAATATATGTGTCCTAAGGTTTCCTTCAAAGGAAAGCAGGAGCTTCAGCAAAGAGAAATGAAGCTTTCGGATGGTTATTATATTTTTATGCAAGACCTTATGGATGGCTCTAACATTTTTGAAATTACAATAAAAAACAATTGGGCGCTATCAGACAGCGCTAAAATATTCACAAGGCTTTTAGAGCTTGATTTTATTCTTGTACCCGACTTTAAAAATAATGCAACGGTTGCTGTTGCAATGTTTATTGCAGGCAAGATTAAAACAGGGGAATTTTTAAAAAGAATTAAAAAAATTGACGTCCTTCAACTTGAGCAGGCAATAAGGTATCAAAAAGAGCTTAACAGCGAAGGTCATCATATAAAAATGGCAAGCATACTTATTAAGATGGGCTTTATTACGGATAAAGGTCTTGATAGTCTTTTATTGCTTAAAGAAGAAGCAAGAAGGCGTTTGAGTGTTAATATCGGCTTAACTTCAATAAAATATGATGATGAATTGCAAGAGCAGGATCAAATTTCAAGAATGCAACGAGAAATTGCAAGACTTGAAAATGAAAATAATATAATGAAAAAACGACTTAAAAAAATGTTGAACATCAATGAATAATTCTAATTCCGCTCAAATTCTTCTTAGGACAACCAGAAACGGTTATACCGATTTATGCTGGTGGGGAAGTGTATATCTTGCAAACAGCTCAAAAATTTATAAATCAGCAGGGTTTGATATTGATACAATTTGTTTTATGCGCTCTCTTGCTAAACCCTTGCAGGCAAGTATTCTTTGCGATTGCAACATTATTAAAGATTATAATATTACAAATAAAGAGCTTGCTTTGTTTTGTGCTTCGCATGCGGGAAGCTTGGAGCATATCAAACAGCTAAAAAAGACCCTTAAAAGGTTTAAGATTAAAACAAGCCTGCTTTTGTGCGAAGCTCAAAAACCGCTCGATTTAAGAAATTTTAAAGGAAGAAAAACAAAACTTCACAACAATTGCAGCGCAAAGCATTTAATGATGGTTTTAGCTTCAAAGTATTTGGGCTATGATTGTTCAAATTATACAAACCCTAATCACCCCATACAAAAGCTAATCTACAATAAACAAGTTGAGCTGTCAAAATATAAAAGCGATATTTTAACTTTTGACGGCTGCTCAACCCCTCTTTGGGGTTTACCCGTTAAAAATATCATAAAAGCGTATTTTAATTTTTTCCATGATGAAAAATATAAAGTTTTATATAATGCGGTTTTGAAAAATCCTTATCTTTTTGGAGGCTATAACAGGCTTGACAGCGAAATCATAACGCTTGGTAAAAAAAATCTTTTTTCAAAAGTCGGTGCTGGCGGATTTGTTCTTGTGTATAATTTTAAACTTGATGAAATTCTTCTTGTAAAGCTGACACAAAACAACAATGAAATAAGAAGGCTTATTACCTTTGACATATTGAATAAACTTAATTGGCTTAATGTTGATGTTGAAGAATTTGAATACAATCAAAAAAAACAAAAAGTCGCAAAGTATTGTTACGAATTTATGCCATAGTTACAAAAAAATATTTTTTGGTTAAAATTAAAATATGACAAGTGCTGATTATTCAAATTTAAAAACAAGAGTTCAAAGACAACAAAAAAAGAAAATAAGAAAAATCCGTTTTTATCATTCTTTTTTAACAATTGTTCTGTTAATTTGCGTTTGTGAAATCAGCTACAGCGCTCTGATGAATTTGGCTAAAATTGTCGTTTATCAGACAAAAATTGTTAAAGCTCAGCAACTGAAAGCGCAGGCGGAAACAAGAAATAAACACCTGAAAAATGAAATTCAAAATTTCAGCTCAATGTATAAAGTTGAATCAATTGCAAGAAACAACCTAAAAATGGCTGCTAAAGACGAGGTACTGATAATAATTAATCAGCCTGACAATAATGAGGGTGATAATACACGAGGAAATAAATTTACAAAATTTTTGGAATCTTTTGCTTCAAAATTCACATCGGATGATGATAAAATATTTGATTAATTATTATTTTATCAATCTCAGCGTCTTTTGCTCGTTTTGATTTATATGCGCAAGAGCAGCTTGTGCGAGTCTTCTTCTCTTCTGCATTGCTTTTGTTATTAGTATGTTGCTGCTTAAATAATTAACGCAATTTTTGTTTTTAAACATATACCACCCGTTATCTATATTACTTTTAACGGCATTTTTATTTATAATCTTTAAAAATTTTTAAATATATTAACTAATATTAAGAATTAATTTTTATTTTGTTGTTATAATTAAAATATGACAGAAAAAATCATAATAGCGGGGGCAGGTTTAGCGGGTTCGGAAGCTGCAATATATTTGGCAAAAAAGGGTTATGACATCAATTTAATTGAAATGCGCCCAAAATATCAAACAGGAGCACATAAAACGGATTTACCCGCAGAGTTTGTCTGCTCAAACAGTCTTGGCTCATCTGACATTCTATCAGCTTCAGGCTTATTAAAAGAAGAGGCGCTAAGACTGGGCTCAACCCTCTTTAGAGTTGCAAAAGAATTTAGCGTACCAAGCGGCGCTTCGTTATCTGTTGACAGATTTGGTTTTAGCGAAGAAATAAAAAGAATATTATCTTCATTTTCAAATATTACCTTTATAAATGAAAAATATGAAAAAATTAACCCTGCAACACCAACCATAATTGCAACGGGGCCTTTAAGTGCAAATGAGCTTGCGCTTAACTTAAAGGAAGAATTTAAGGAAGAAAATTTTCATTTTTTTGATGCAATAGCACCCATTGTTGAAAAAAATTCAATAAACTTTGATAAGGCTTTCTATGCTTCAAGATGGAACCACGGCAGCGCAGATTTTATTAATTGTCCCATGACAAAAGAAGAATATGAAAATTTTTACAGTGTTTTAATAAACAGTGAAAAAATTGAGTTAAAGAATTTTGAAGCAAACTATTTTGAAGGTTGTATGCCAATAGAAGTTATGGCTTCAAGAGGAATTGATACTCTGCGCTTTGGCCCAATGAAGCCTGTCGGGTTGTTTGATAAAAGAATTGAAACAGAGTTTAAGAAAAACCAGTTTTATGCCGTAGTTCAGCTAAGGCAAGATGATAAAATGGCTAATTTATACAACCTTGTAGGTTTTCAAACAAATTTAAAATGGGGTGAGCAAAAAAAATTAATACAACTCATCCCGGGGCTTGAAAATGCTAAAATAACAAGATATGGTGTTATGCATGCTAATACTTTTATTAATTCACCAAAAATTTTAAACAGGTTTTTACAATCAAAAAAATATCAAAATATATTCTTTGCAGGTCAATTAACGGGTGTTGAAGGTTACTGCGAAAGCATTTCAACGGGTCTTCTTGCTGCAATCAATATGGATAGATACTTAAAAAATAAACCCTTGATAGAGCTTGATAATACAACCATGCTTGGCGCTTTGGTTGATTATATTACATTTGAAGGGCATAAAAATTTTCAGCCGATTAACTCTAACTGGGGAATTATTAAAGAGCTTGAAGTTGAGAGAAAAAAATTAAAAGATAAGAAATATAAAAACGAATTGCGCTCTAAAAGAGCCTTGGATAAAATTGAACATACGTTAAAATTAATAGAGGAATAAATTATGAATTTTGTTACCGAAAAAATCGAACAGACTAAAGCGGGTTTAATTATTTGCTTCATGTATGAAGATGAAAGCAAAAAAAGCGAATTGTTTGAATATTTAAACAAATTATCAAACAACGAATTACAAAAACAAATTTATGAATTTAAAACAATAAAAGGTGCTTTTCAGGAAATTTTTAAATATTCAATTAATGAAAAATTAAAAGTTATTGTTGCAGGGCTGGGCAAAAAAGAATCCCTTACAAGACAAAAATTTTCTCAAGTTGTAGCTAATGCCGCAAGGAGTGCTAAAACACTATGCAAAAATAAGATTATGGCGCTTGAGCTGATTGAAAATAAAAATGATAATATCTATTGCGCTTTTGATAAAAAAGAGGCTGCAAAGATTATTCTATGCGCAGCAAGGATTGGTTTATACGAATTTAGCAAATATTTAAAAACCGACAAAAACCAAATTGAAACTCTTGAGCTTATTGATACTGCTGTTACACCTGAAGTTGAAGCAGGCGCTCAAATTGGGGCATATACCTCTTTTGCAATGAAATTTACAAAAGATTTGGTTAATGAGTCGGCTCAAATTGTAACCCCTGATTACGTTGCAAATTTAGCCTCGCAAATAGCACATGAACATAAATTAGAATTAAATGTATTTAACAAAAAACAAATTAAAGAATTAAAAATGAACGCTTTTTTGGCTGTCGGACAAGGCAGTGTACATGAACCAAAGTTTATACATTTAATCTATAAACCAAAAACAACACCAAGAAAAAAAATTGCACTTGTCGGAAAAGGTATAACTTTTGACGCAGGCGGTATGAATATTAAACCCGCAGCTTCAATGTTAACCATGAAATCTGATATGACGGGTGCTGCAACCGTTTTAGGTATAATTCAAGCAATTGCAAAATTAGAAGCAGATATTGAACTTCACATAATCAGCGCACTTTGCGAAAATATGACTTCAGGCTCAGCCTATAAACAAGGGGATGTATTAACAGCAATGAACGGTAAAACAATTGAGGTTGATAATACTGACGCTGAAGGCAGAATAACTTTGGCAGATGCCCTAAGCTACTGCGATACTTTAGGGGTTGATGAAGTAATTGATATTGCAACCCTGACAGGTGCCGTTATAGTGTCGTTAGGAACAAATATTACGGGTGTTATGGGCAATAATCAAAAACAAATTGACAAATTTTTGGAAATTTCAAAGTTATCAGGCGAAAACACTTGGCAAATGCCAATTTTAGAAGAACTTAAGGATAATTTAAAATCAGAAATTGCCGATATGAAAAATACGGGCGGAAGGAATGCAGGTACTTCAACAGCCGCTTGGTTTTTATCAAACTTTACAAAATCAAAATCATGGCTTCATCTTGATATAGCAGGAACCGCATATATCGATAAATCAAACAAAGAAACTCTATCAGGCCCGACGGGAGTTATGATAAGAAGTCTTATGAATTATTTACTGTCGTAGTTTAAATTGGAGGGAATTATGAAAAAGTTAGTTGTACTTTTTGCTCTGTTTGTGTTTGTTTTTGGTAATTTAGGAGCATTAGCCGAATCAACACACGGAACAGACGGTCAAGTAAGTGCCAGAAGTGTAGGCGCTTCATTATGTTCACTTATTATCTGGCCCGGAATAGGTCAGGCAATTAACGGCGAAAAAGCCGATAAAAATATAACCCATGCTGTGTTAGGCTTAACGGGTGTATTTAGAATATGGTCTTTTTATGATGCAATTGTAGACAGACACGGCGGCGTTTGGCATAATCGAATTTAGTTGAAACAACAAGTTAAAATAAAGGCTCTGAAAATATATAATCAGAGCCTTTATTTTTTATTTATGCTATATTTTTCTATATTTCTAATTAAAAGAAACTCGGTTTTTTAATTGTTTGACTGCCTTGCATTGTTTCCCAATTTGCAGCCATGATTTTTTTGAAAGATTTTAAAGCCGTGTCTTCAAGTTCGCCTAATTCTTCAGCGTTTATTATCAATTCTCTTAAAGGAAGAAGCGCTCTTTGATCTCTTAATACACCCAAAGCCGCCGCTGCACCGGCTCTTACTAAATCATTTTCTTTAGAGTTTTTCATTACTGCAATTAAAGCGGGAACTGCTTTTCTGTCGTTTAATTTACCAAGCGAAGTAACCGCATAGATACGAACGTTAACCCATTCATCATCAAGCATTTTAATAATTTTATCAACGCATTTAGGATTGCCGATTTCACCTAAAGCTCTTGTAGCGTCACATCTTACATTAACTTTTTGATGATCGAGAGATTCAATTAAAGCGTCTGTTGCAACATCGCCGATTTCAATCAGAGCTTCTGTTGCTGTTATACAAACTTGCGGGTTTTCATCGTTAAGAGCTTCAACCAAAGGCGCAACCACAACTTCACCGCCAAGTCTGCCGAGTGCACGAGCAGCACGAACACGAACATCAACGTTTCTGTCTTGTCTTAATGATTCAATAAGAGGTTCGGTTGCGTTTGTGTCGCCGAGCTCACCTAAAGCACGAGCAGCATATAATCTAACGGAACCGTTTTTATCATTCTTTAAAACTTCAATTAAAGGTTCAACTGCGGAAAAATCGCCCATTTCGCCAAGTATTCTTGCAGCGTTATATCTTACTTTTTCTGAGTTTGATGTCATTAAATCTTTAACTAATTCATCAAAAGATTTTTTAGACGATTTTTTTCTGTTGTTCACACTAATTGTCATTGTTTTCCTCCAATAACATTTACACACTATTGCCTATATATTATTAAAAACATTTTGCCGAAAAATATTTACTCTATTGTTGTTAATTTTTAGTATTATTTTACGAATATTAATATTTTTGTTATTTAATGTAAGTATTTATATTTTTTATTATTTTTGAAATTTCTTGAACACATGCTTAGTTATATTATCATTTTTTTTGAATTTTGTCTTACATTATTTGATTTAGATGAGATTTTTGAATAATTATTTAAGTAAACATAACGAACATTAAGTTAAATTGTGCATATTTTAATTAATATTTCTTAATAAATATTTTCATTTTATTTATATTTGTGATTAAAAAATTTTTTAGCATGATAAACCTAAAAATATAAAATTTAAATTAGACTGTTTGTGTAATCTTATTAGTAAATTAACGCTAACAAAAAAACTCTCCGAATAAATTTAGGAGAGTTTTTAAATTTGCCCTGGGCCAGACTTGAACTGGCACGAAGTTATTAGCCTCATCGGATTTTAAGTCCGACGTGTCTACCGATTCCACCACCAGGGCAAAACGTATAGCACTTAGATATCATTGAATATTTAACTGTACAAGTGCACAATGCGAACTAATAATACAATAAAAAAAATTTATTGTCCAGCATTTTTTTCAACAAGCTCATTCATGGCATTAACCATTTCATCAGGGTCGATTCCATGCACTTTAGCGCCCGCTTCAAGATTTTCAAACCTTGCCGCAGCGCAGCCGATGCAGCCCATGCCAAACTTTGCAAATATTTCTAAGGTTTCAGGATGTTCAGTTACAATATCCATTATTCCCATTTCTTTTGTTATCTTTTCCATAAAAAATTGCCTTTTTTAAAATTTACATTAATAAAATACCATGGAATATAAAAAATATACAACATTTTATTTTATAGGTTTAAATTCATTAAGAAAAAACGAGCTCAAAAAGAAACTGAGTTTTAATAAAGAATGTCTTAGCTTATTGGTCAGACTCGAAATTTTTTTTCAGGAGTTTTTCAAAGTCGGACGGTTTAATATCTTGAATAAAGTTTTTAAACTCTTGAGCTTCCTGCTCATCTTTTTCAACATCCGTTGAAACAAGCCCAGCAGCCAATACGTTTGTTGTTACATATATCGGTACATCCGCTCGAAGAGCAATTGCAATAGCGTCAGACGGACGAGCGTCGATTTCAATTTCTTTTTGAAGTTGTTCATTATACATAAATATACTTGAAAAATATGTTTGATCATCAACGTCATTAATTTCAATTTTTGTAATATTATAATTTGTTTGTTTTGCTATATCCAAAAATAAGTCATGGGTCATAGGACGGCTTGAGGGTATATTTTCAATTTTTCTTATAATTGCGCTTGCTTCGGCTGAACCTATCCAAATAGGCAGGGCTTTTCTGTTTTCTTTGTCATTTAAAACAACAATGGGTGAACCCGTTCTTGTGTCAAGCGCTATACCCATTACTCTCATTTCAATCATTTTTAAAATTTCTCCTTTGAATTGTATAATTATATCATCAAACAAAATATAAATTTACAAATGTTTAGACTATTTTTTAAAAAAATAATATATAATATATTTAATACTTCAGAGGGGGTTTGTATACTAAATGGAAGCAACTAACATTCTATCATTCATTGAAAAAAGAACAAAAGAACTTGAAAATAATATTGCTCTCGGTATTCGCTCAAATCTGGGCTGGGACGAGATAACATTTAAGGGTTTGAGTATACTGTCAAGAAGATTAGCATGCTATTTAATTGAAATCGGTATAAATAAAGGTGATAAAATTGCTGTTTTATCTGAATCTATGCCCGAGCTTGGAGCATGCTTATTTGCAAATGTCCTATCGGGTGCAACGAGTGTTCCTTTAGATGTAAAATTAACAATCCATGAGCTAAATCATATTTTATCAGACTGCGAGCCTAAGGCAATTTTAACTTCAAGCTCACATCTTGACGACGCAATAAAATTAAAAGATACGATAAAATCAATCGAGCATATTATAATAATTGACGGAAAAGGCGCAAATAAAGACTATGTCAATCTTCACACCTTAGAAGATAAACCCGATAAAAAATGGCGCCACAGAAGCATGGATAAAACTGCTCTAATTGTCTACACTTCAGGCACAACAGGAAACCCAAAAGGGGTTGAAATTACATATAGAAATATGATTTCTCAAGTAATGGCAGTGGGTAAATGTTTTAATTTTAATTCAAATGATAAAATGCTCTCAATTTTACCTATGAACCATTTATTTGAAATCTCCGTCGGTTTTATGTCTTTTTTAAATAAAGGTGCTTCAATTTATTACTCAAACAGCTTAAAGCCAAAAGACATATTCCCTATTATGCAGCAGAAAAAAATTACTTTTATGGTTGCCGTACCCGCTTTCTTAAAGCTTGTTAAAACAACTCTTGAAGCTGAAATTAAGCAATATGGTAAATTTAAAAAAGCGTTTTTTAATTTTAAATATATGCTTGCTCGATTGGCTAAAAACACAACGCTATCTAAGTTTTTATTTAGAGAATTAAGGCAAAAATTCGGAGGCAAATTCAAAGGCTTTATGTCAGGCGGTGCCCCGTTAGATATTGAAGTAGCAAAATTCTTTGAATATATCGGTATTAGAATTTATGAAGTATACGGACTATCCGAAGCAAGCCCGATAATAACCATGAATACAGATAAACACAGGCGCTTAGGTTCGGTCGGAAAGCCGATATATAATGTCAAAGTAAGACTGGATAAAGAGACAAAAGAACTTCAAATACTGGGCGATAACATAATGAAAGGTTATTATAATAAGCCGGAGCTTACAAAAGAAGTTATCATGCCTGACGGCTGGCTTAAAACAGGCGACATTGCCAGAATAGACAGTCATGGCTATATCTATATTACAGGCAGAATTAAAAATATGATAGTCCTATCAGGCGGGAAAAAAGTATTCCCTGAAGAAGTTGAAGCTGTTTTAGCTAAAAGCGATATGATTGAAGAAGTTGTTGTTTATTCTGATATCATTAAAACAGGTTCAAAACAGGGAAGCGAAGAAATTATAGCTAAAATTCACCCTAAAAAAGAAATATTAGAAAAATATTCGGATGATAAAGAGCTTGAAAACGTTATAAGAAAAGAAGTTAAAAGATTATCCTTAGAACTATCAAGCTACAAAAGACCAAATAACGTTATTGTTACAAAAGAGCCGCTACCAAGAACGGGTATATCCAAAGTTTCAAGAAAAAAAGTTAAACAAACGGTATAAAAAATCCTCCTGATATCAGGAGGATTTTTTTATTTATTTAAATCATCTTTAATCAATTTTACCAGCTCATCAAATTCAATCTCTTGATTTTCTTTAAGAGCAGATTTAATTGTGATTGTTTTTTCTATAAATTTACTGTTTTTAAGCGTGCTTAAAAGCTCTTTAACTTTTTGAGCGCAAACACTTACCCATGAACCGTTTTCAATAATCGCAAAAGTACGATTTTGCAGGTTATGAGAAACAATATCCGATATAAAGTGTTTCATATTAACAAATATATCGTTATTATAAGTTGTTGTCGCAATTAAAATATGAGAATATTTAAAAGCCGAAGCAAGGGCAAATGAGCTGTGCAGATGAGATATGTCAATCATTTTAATATTTTTAATTCCATAAGCCGCAAGTTTTGAAGCGATTATCTCACAAGCATTTTTTGTATTACCCCAAACGCTTGAATAAACAACCAAAACGGAATTAATTTCGGGTGTATAGCTTGCCCATTTTTGATATTTATCTGCTATTAAAGAAATATTCTTTCTCAAAATTAACCCGTGAAGCGGGCAAACCGTTTTAATATCGAGATTTTTAGCTTTGTTTAAAAGAGCCGTTACCTGAGCGCCGTATTTTCCCACGATATTTGTATAATATCTTCGATACTCGCCGATTAATTCTTCAAATTCAACTTCATCATCAAATAAATTTCCGCTTAGCGCACCGAACGAGCCGAAAGCATCGGCAGAAAATAAAATTTTATCCGTAGTATCATAAGTTACCATAACTTCGGGCCAATGAACCATCGGAGCCAAAACAAAAGTGAGGTTATGTTTACCCGTGTTAAGAGTGTCGCCTTCTTTAACAATATTAAAATTTGCTTCAATATCAAAATCAAACTCAAAAAATTGATAAATCATATCTTTAGCTTTTTGATTTGTTACAATTTTAACATTAGGATATTTATCAACAACATCTTTAATTAATGCGGCATGGTCGGGCTCTAAATGATTGATGATAAAATAATCAAGATTACATCCATCTAAAGCATCTTTAAGGTTTTGCATAAATTCGGCTCTGAAAGATTTTTCAACCGTATCAAACAAAACCGTTTTTTCGTCTTTTAGCAAATATGAATTATAGCTCATCCCGTCAATCATGGGGTAAACGTTTTCAAAAAGCGAAATTTCCCTGTCGTTAACTCCCAAGTAGCGGTAATTTTCATTAATTTTTCTTATGTTTTTCATATGCTTCTCCAATAATATTAAATTAATTTTATCATGCTAAAAATTAATCTCGCAATAAGACCCGTTGTTTGTTTTATGAGTTAAAATTTTATTTTGAATGCGGCTTTTGAGCTCATCCACATGAGAAATTACTCCGACAAGCCGATTGGAGGAACTTAAAGAAATAATAACATCCAAAGCAAGCTCAAGCGCTTCGGTGTCCAGTGTACCGAAACCTTCATCAATAAAAAGCGACTCAATATTAACCGCACCCGATAAATTTGAAACACTATCCGATAATCCCAAAGCCAAAGACAGTGCAGCCATGAAAGATTCACCGCCCGATAAAGTCTTTGTATCTCTAAGCTTAAAGGTGTGAAAATCCATAACTTCAATATCAAGCCCGGTTTTTGAAGTTTTCTTTGCGCCGTCTTTTTTTCTTTGCAGCTGAAATTGCCCTTTGCTCATGATTTTCAGTCTTTTATTTGCTTCAAAAAGTACAATATCAAGATAATAAGCTTGAATATATTGTTCAAAAGCAATTTTTGCCTTACCCTTTAATTGACCGCAAGCACAATCAGACAAGGTTTTAAGGGTTAAATATTCGTCTTTTTGGTTTTTATGGTTTTTAAATTCATCTTCTATAATTTGAATTTTCTTTTCATTAATTGTTTTTCTTGAAATACAACAGCGAAGCTCTTGATTTAATTTTGCTAAATTTTCTTTATTTAAATCAAGCTCGCTTAATTTTTCATCTAAATTGATTTCATATTCTTTAAGTTCTTCAATTTGTTGATTAAGGAGTGTTTTTTGAGATGTTAATTTGTTTAAGTTTATATTATCTTCTTCATATTTTTTCTCAATTGTTAAAATCAATTTTGCTGATTTTTCAACCTCTAAAGATAAAGCCGAATGTTCGTCGGATATTTTTTTAATATCAAGCTCGTTTAGGTCTTTTTTAAGCGTTTCAAGGTTGGCTGTTATCTTAGCAAGTTCTAAATTATTTTTTTCAATTTCTCCTAAAAGCTCGTTTTTGTTATTTTCAAGTTTTTTGTTTTGTTCTTCATAGTTAATTTTTTGTGATTTTTTTACAATTTCTTTTTCAATAGCAAATTTATTTTTCATATTTTCAAATAATTCGCTTTGGTTTTTTAATTTTTCATTTTTTGTATTGCAGCATATAGCCGTATCAGATAAACTTTTATTCAATTTTTCAAGGTTATCTTTAAGTTTATCTAACTCCTCTTTTGAAATAACATCACAAGAAAGCTTTGCGGGGTTTGGGTGCTCTTTAGAACCGCAAACAGGGCATGGAGAATTATCCGACAAAGCTTGAGCAAGTATACCTGCCTGATGATTAAGATAGTTGTTTCTTAAATCAATATATTCTTTATTTTGAATATCATAATCTTTTTTAAGATTATTTAATTTATTCTGTTCGTTTGACAAGTCGTCTTTAATATTATCAAGTTCATAATTTAAACAGCAAAGATAGTTATATTTAAGCTCATCAATTTTTATATCGATATCTTTTTTTAATATAGCTAAATTCTGCCCTTCAAGAGTTTCTTTTTGGAGTTCTTTTTCAAGCTTTTTAATTTCCGTTGCTTTATTATAATCATCATCAGATTTTTTAAGCTTTAATTTTAAATTATCAAGCTCAAGCTTTTTGTTATCAAGAGTTAAATAATCTTTTTTGCTTAATTCAAAATCAACTGATTTTAGCTTAATTTTCTCATCAATATCTTTTGATTTATCAATTAAGCTGATTTTTAGCTTAGCTTTATCTAAATATTTTTCAAGCTCTATAATTTTAAGATTTGTATTATCAAGCTGTTTTTGATATTCTTTTGAATTTATTTTATCGTTTTTATTTTGCAGTTTTAATTTGTCAATAAATTCATCAAGTAATTCATAACATCTGCCTTGACAAATCTTTTCTTTAAGTTCTTCAAGTTCAATATCCTTGCATTCTATGTCAGATAAATTATGATAAATTATATCATCGGTTTTATCATACAAAACCTTCATTTCTTTTGCTTTTTCAGCCAGTTTAAACTGAAAGAGAGAATAATCCGTTGTTTTAAAAATTTCTCTAAAAATATCCCCTCTTGTTTGAGTATCGGAATTTAAAAGCTTTAAAAACTCACCCTGTGCTAAAAGTGCAATTTGAGAAAATCTTTGCGAATTTAAATTAAGCAGCTGCTCAATATAATTATCAACCTCACTTACACCTACTATAATTTTCCCATCCGGCAGAGTTAACATGGCTCTTGCTTTTTGAGTTGTTATGCCTTCACCTTTTAATTTATTTCTTGTATAGAAAGGTGTTCTGTTGATTTTATAAATATCCCCGTTGAACAAAAATTCAAATTCAACAAACGATTCATCGCTCTCTTTTGCAAAATGACTTCTAAAAGTTTCACTGCCACGATTAAGACCTGATGAAGTATTAAACAAACTAAAGCAAATTGCATCAAATATCGTTGTTTTACCTGACCCTGTTGCACCGCTTATCAGATAAACGTTTCCGCTTCCTAATCTTTCAAAAGGAATTTCAACTCTGTTGGGATATGCTCCAAAAGCCTGCATAATAAGTTTTATAGGGCGCATATATTTTGCTCTTTCAATTTAATTTCGTCAATTGTTTCTTTAACTATGTCACATTCATGCTCATTAAGTTCAAGTCCTGTTTGAAGTTTGCAAAAACTACAAAAATGTTCAAAAATCGTTTTATCGTTTTTTATGTTTGAGCTAAGAGCTGTATTTAAATTTCTTGTAAAACTATTGTCAAAATCAAGCTGCATAATATTAGGATAAATTGAAAGCAGCTTCTTCTTAGCTTCAATTACGTTTTCATCAAACAATGTAAAATAAATATAGTCGTTTGTATTGATTTTTGAATAAAAATCCGAGCTTAAAAATTCTTCTAAGTATCCGCTATAATGCTTTAGCTCATGTTTAAATTTAATTTTAACAAATTCAAGTTCAATATTGTTTTTATCTTTAACATCAATTATCGTAAAAGATTTATTCTGATTTATTTCACTAAAGGAATATTTTAAAATAGAGCCGCCATAGCGTATATTTTTTTCTCCGACGCTTTGAGGGCAATGAAGATGACCTAATGCAACATAATCAAATTTTTTAAAGTGCTCGTATGTAACCATATCAACACCGCCTACACTCTTTTGTTCGCTTTGTGATAAAATCGGCTCTTTGAGACCCGCAACAAATTGATGGGCAAGTAATATATTAATTTTATCGCTATCTAAATCAGTACCATCTAAAAGCACTTTAATTGCGCTGTTATAGTCTGTTATTTGAAATCCAGCGTAATATTTTCTAATAAGCGCAGGGTATAAATAGGGCATAAGAAAAATGTTTATTTTATTGTCAAATTCAATTTTTTCAATAAAGCCTTGAAATGTTTTTGAAATATAGATATTTGATTTTCTTAAAGCCTGAGATAAAAAGGCTAATCTATCCATGTTGTCATGGTTACCTGAGATTATAAAAATTTTTATATCAAACTCTAAAACTTTATTGATAAACTTTTCAAACAACTCAAGTGCACCAATGCTTGCAATTTGCTTATCAAAGACATCTCCCGCTATAAGAAGCGCTTTGATGTTTTTTTCTTTAATTAAATCAACAACTTGTTCAAGGATAAACTCCTGATCATCAATCATTGAAATATCATTAACTCTTTTTCCGATATGTAAATCTGACAGATGAAGCATTTTCATAAAACTAATTAAAACATTAAAATTATAAATATACAAGAGCACTAAAGTTCAATCATAAGTGTAGTTTATACCATATTTAGTTTTGTAATACTTTATATAAATTATGGAATATTCTTCAAATTTTTGTTATAATTAATATGTAGTTAATTAAGTGTGTTGATAGTTTAAAAGAAAAGAGATGAGATTATGAAAGTCCCGCCGCATTATTTGTTCGGTCATTTTCCCGTATTAAAAAATACGAAAAATGATAATTTTTCTTCGCTTCAAAATCCGCATGCCTTAAAAAAAGATACTGTAAGCTTTTCATCAACAGCTAAATATTTAAAAAAATACACAACCCTGCCTGATGAAATTAAAGAAGTTTTAAGCCCTAAAGATGCTGTTGACATGTTTAAAGATATTGAACTTGTCGCACAAGGCAAGCAGGAAAGAAAAAAAGTCGGCTCGGGTAATTTTTCAAGCGTGCATGAAATCCCTTGGCTTAAAGATTACTATTTAATTGTTTTAAGAGACCCGAGTCAAAAAAGTCAAATTATATATTCCAACATTAGCCTGAGTGACGCTATTTGGAGCGATGAGGATAATGACTGTATACAAATTATTAAAAAAACTGCATAATTTTGCAATCCGGCAATTAAAAATATATACTTACATGTATGATAAAAGAAAAATATAAAACATACGCAATTCCCGTTGTTTTAATAGCGGTATATATTTTAATCAGAGCAATTTGGCTTTTTGGCTCAAACTCGATATATGAAACAGATTTCAAGGGTTTAGCCGTTGCAAGAAGTTTTTTTCCTTTTGGAATAATAAAACAATGCGCAATTAAAGAATATTTCATGCCTTTATATTATATTCTTTTAAGCGCTTTAACCTTTATAAATAAAAGTGCAATATTTGCAAAAATAATCAATTGCATAATTTCATTTGTTAATATTTTAGTTTTTTACAACCTCGGCAGATATATTTCAACTAAAAAAACAGGTCTGCTTTTGGCTTTGTTTGTTACAATAAATCATTTTTTCATATTCTATACAAATTTAATTGCTCCTTATTGTTTAAATTTTTTAATTGGTACACTTTTAATTTATTCAATTTTACAATTTTGCGACAAGCCCGATAAGAAAAATTTTCTCAAATTAAGCCTGTTTAACTGCCTTTTAATTTTAAGTGACAGCTTTGGCGCAATTTATGTCGGAATTGAGCTTATCGTATTATATTTAAAAAATTCCCGTCCAAATAATAAGAAATATTTTCAAGCGCTTTTTGCACATTCCTTGATAGCGCTTATTGTTGCTTTTCCAATATTGCTTATTGAACTTAAACACTATACTACCCTTCTTATTCCTGAAACAATTGATGGTGTCGGGCTAAATTTCACCTCGCTTTATTTATTGCTTAACGACTATTTTAGTCCTTTTTTAAGTTTTTGCACTCCCGATACGCAAAAAACAAGCACAATGGGTATGCTCTACAGTCTGTTTTTAACGGGTGATGCCAAGAATATTAATACATTTAAAATTATACTGACATTATTTTTAGGCTCGATTTTGCCTTTGATTTCAGCTTTAATATTGTCAATCAGAGCAAATATTTTAAATAGTAAGTTTAGAATAATTACTCTTATTGCGCTTCTGGATTTAATTGTAATTTTATTCTTTAGTCTAATCGGGAAAATTGAAGTCCATCCGATATTTACAATTCAGTTTTTTATAACGGCTATGATACTTGTAGTTTATGCAATAAGCACGATTGAAGATAAACTGATAAGAATATTAATTATAACTTGCTTGTTTACAATACAGTTTATTAATCCTAAAATTGATATTTTTAATATTACAATTAAGAGATGTTTTACAACGGTAAGCGCATTTAACTATTTTCTGAAAGAATACTACGTTGATAAAAACGACATAGTGATTATGCCATATATGGGTAATTATGCAAAGTTATATTATAAAAAATTAAATATTTATAATTTCAACTATGATTCCCTAAAATCGGCAAACAAAGAAGGGATAATAAGATATGTAAACAACAAAAGAGCCGATAAAATTAATTCGCAAAACGTTTTCTATCTTATGAGCGATTACCTTAAAGAAACAAAGCTTAATTCATATTTAACGAAAAAATTTCTTGATGATTTTGTTGAAAAAGACTTAACAAAAAAAAGAGTAATTTTATTTATAGATAAAGTTAATACACGTCCGATTTCAACGGATTCAATTAAAGGAATTGCTCAAATTGATGAATATGATACACAAATCAGAAAAATTAACCTTAAAGATTTATCCTCGTTGAAAAATCATCAAAAAATGTTCTATGATGCACTTAAATCAAAAACACTATATACATACCTAACACTTTTAGAGGGCAATTATACAAACAGGACGGTAATTGAGTACAAAAACAGTTCTAAAAAGCTTTTAAAAATGGAATCAAAAATAAAAAGTACGCTAAATGCCATCAATTCACCAAATAGCGACTATGTTATCATAATTTATTCAAATAAATAAATGTAAAGTTTTATTAAAACTTTAATAATTTTTCTTATATTTTTTCAAAATATGCCGAATACAAAACCATAAGGAATAGGTTTGACAATTAAAGGAAAATTATTAAAGGTGTAGTATTATGACTATCGGTTCTATAAATTTAGCAATGAGCGCAAGTTCATGGGGTGCATACGCTCAAAAGTTAACAAATGAAACAAGACAAAAGCTTCTTGAGCTGAATATTCCGTTTGATGAAGGCATAACGGAAAATCAAGCAAAAGCACTGATTGCAAAAGAATTACAAAAACCAAACAAGGCTAATAATTCTAAAGACGAAAAATCGCCTAAAAACAGCTCAAGCCTGCTTGAGCAAGCGCTGCAACTTGCAAAAAAATTAAATATTGAAGTTGATAAAGAAAAACCTTTAGAGGAATTGTTATCGGAAATTGAAGAAAAACTTTCATCAAAAATTAATCAAAACAAAGATAATAAAAGTACTCTTGTTGAGCTTTTGAGCTTGAGTGAAGCTTTGAGCAATCTGCAAGCACAGGCACAAGGAACAATGGGGTATAATAATTCCGATAATTTAATGAAAAGTCTTGAACTTATGAGCGAATACAATAAAAACTTTTTAAACAAATAGTTTAGAAATAAAAATTTGTTGAAAAATTAATACTTTCGCTGTGTGCACCCGATTGTTTTCTTGTAAGACCCGAGTATATACCAAAATCCATAACTTTTGATTTAAAAGGAGAAACGGTTAAACCGATGTCATGGTCTGTTGAATAGCTCTGAACATTCATTTTATTATGAAAAGTAAGGGAGATTTTATCGTTTAGAGAAAAACTCGGACTTAAATATATCTTTCTTGAAGTCGGGTTTTGGTCTAAACCGCTAAAATTTGTTTCAAGACCGCTTGAAAGAGTAAAAAAGTTTAAAGGGCTGAACTCCAAACCCGCGGTTATACGATAGTCGTTACTGTTATATTTGTTTCTTGATTTTGTCATGTTTTGAATGAAACTGAAATTTCCACCAATAGGAACAATTGTTTTTGAGTTAACTTTTTTAAAGGTTTCCGAATACGGGCTTATTTTTGTTGATTCTTCGACTCTCAGTTTAAAAGGTTCAAGATTTTCGACAACAACGTCATTTTCTTCTTCGGATAGAATTTTATCAAGCTCGATTTCTTCATTGTTCTTTTGTTCTTTTTCAAGTTCTTTTTGCTTGTTTAAGTCATCCTGAGCGCACTCAATTAAATAATCAAAGTATGCTTCAGAATACAAATAGTCGTTTTCATATTCTTCTTTTTGAGTTTTAGCTACGGCAAAAGAAGTTAAAAGAATAATATTTAAAAGTATTACTGTAATTTTTTTTGACATATCGAATAAATATTATAAATTTAAATTATTTATAATTCAAATAAAAAATAATAATTTATAAACAAATTCATCTCTTAAAAGTATTTTTTTATTTGTTCAAATTTTTCATAAGCAAGGTTTTGTTCAATTGTTTTTTTGGCTAAATTTATCCCATCTGCAATTGATGGAGCTTTTTTAGCTATATAAAGGCAGAGTGCCGAGTTAATAACCAAAAAATCATAAAATTGATTTTTTTGTTTATTTTTAATAACTTCAATTAAAGAATTAAATCTGTGCTCAACATTTTCACATTTCAGCTCGTTATTTGAGCAGGGTTTCACTTGAACAAGCTCAGGAGTTAAAATATAAGTAAATATTTTATTCTTCCATGCTTCAGCTACATAAGTTTCATTTTCAAGAGAAATATAGGGAAAATTATTTCCGGCAGATAGAACAATTGAATTTGAATTATTCAAATTAAGACAAATATTTGCAATCTTTTCAACATCATCTTTATTATTCAAACCTATCATTTGATTTTTAGCTTTAAGAGGATTAAGAAATTTATTTACGGTATTTAAAATATTTTTAAATTTTAAACTTCTTAAAATATTGCTTGTATATTTAAAATATGCCTCATGCGAAGAAAGTTTTAAATATATAAAGCCGCACTTTTCAAATTTATCCAACTTTTCATATATGTTTTTTGAGCTAAATTCACCCTCAAAATCAATGCCAATAAAACGCAAGGTATTAAGCGATTTTAAATTGCTTTCAAAAGGAGAAAAATATTTATACACTCCTAAACCGTTAGCACTCGAGATTATATCACAACCTAAGGAAACATCAAAAATATCCTCCGGTTCATCTTCAAGAGTCGTATTTTCAAGTAAATTTTCACAATCAAACGCTAAATTAATATTTTGAATTGCTTCACGAGAGGAAATAATTGCGCTTGTAGTTTCTTCAATTGTTTCTCCTTTAGCTTTAAGAGCGGTAATTAACGCACTTGCGCAAACTTCGCCCGCAAGCCCGCTCAATATTTCATCAAAGCTTTCTTTTATTTCAATATTATCCGCATTATATCCGTTAATGAGCTTATCTGTTATTTCGTTTATCATAACATTAATAATAGCATATTATTAATTTTTTTAACAATTAAATTTTTGAATTTACTTGCAAAAATAATATGTTTATAGTTTGATAAGATTAAGACAGTACACTAGCAAAAGGAATTTAATAAAGTGGTTAAAATCAGACTTAAAAGACTGGGTTATAAGAAAAATCCAAGTTATAGAATAATTGCAATCGACAGCCGTTCAAAAAGAGAAGGTGCGCCGATTGAAGAATTAGGTTTTTATAATCCTAAATCAAAAGAAATGAAATTAAACGTAGAAAGAGCTAAAGCAAGACTTGCTCAAGGTGCGCAAGCTTCCCAAACGGTTATGTATCTTATCAACAATTCAAATGAAGACGGTAGTTTAAACTACAAACAAAAAGAAACAAAGAAATTATCCAAAAAAGCTCAAGCTAAATTAGAAGCTCAAAAAGCGCAGGAAAATAACGCTCAAGAAGCTCAAGCTTAGTTGATTTAATATAAATTTAAATAGCTCCAAGCTTATGCTTGGGGCTTTTAATTGCAAAATAAATAATTAAATAAATAATTTAATAATTCAAACTTTTTTAACTTCATTCATCTTTTAAATATTCGCTAAATTTTTTATTAACATCAAAATAAAATCCGCAGCCATCAAGCGCTTTTAGTCCGTTATAAATAAACTCGGGAAAAATTTCAGGATATTTTCTGCAAAAAGAAGGACGAAAGGGATAAATTAAACAGCGGTTCTTTTTTGAAATAAATTTACATTCAAACGTTAATGCGCCGTTTTGAACGTCGTCTTTATCCTTTATAACGCCTGAAATTCTGTAATTATTATAGTAGGGATATTTTTTTCTTAATTTATTGAATAATTCTTTTGATTTTACATACCCCTCTTCTGTTGAAAAAAGAATATTTCTGCAACATTTGCCGCACTTTTTACATTTTCCCTTAACAACATATTTTGAAGAAAAAAGCTTGTTATAAATATCAAGGATGATATCTTCAAAAAAAATTTTAACTTTTTTAAAAAAATTATTCATCAACCACCCTAAATTCACTAAATACGAGCCATTGATTGAGGTTTGTTATATCAAAAATTTGAATTAAATATTTTCCGCTTTGGGATAAAACAAAATAATCAACATAATAATTTTTATTTTTTACTCTTTTTGTAATGTTTCTTATTCTGCTGTAACCTCCGATATGGGCATTATCTTCCTGTTTTGATATTTGATATTTTATGTAGTCGGATGAAAAGCCCTTTGGATTGTAAATATAGAAATATATTCTTTCATTTTTTTTAAAAGTTGTATAATTTTCAAGCTTTATATCATAAGCGCTTTGCGTAATCGGATTATAAGGAGTAAGGAAAAGAGTTGAATTTTTCTTTTTTGAAAACGCAAATGAGGGATTTGTGAAAATTGAAAAAAATATAAATAATGTAATTATATGTTTCATTGTACCAACAGCGTATCATACAGGGCTTTAACTTTTTTTACAACGGTTTCTTTAAGGGTAATATCGTTTGTAAGTCCGATAAACTTTTCAAAAGAGCCGATTGCGTCTTTTGTATCTCCCGTTGTGTCATAAATTAAACCTTGAAGATAGTAATAATCCGCTTCGTCGGGGTTAAAGCCCGTTGCTTTTTTGATATTTTTCAAAGCAAGGTCATAATTTTGCATTTCATATTCTATTAAAGATTTGTTATAGTATAACCTGTCATCATCAAAAGAATATTCAACAGCCTTATCCAAAACAGCGTCCGCTGTTTCATAGTCCTTCAATTCATAAAGCGCCTGAGCATAATGAGATAATGATTCCGAATTTGTGTTATCAATTTGAACGGCTTTTTCATAGTATTCTTTAGCATAGGTAAACATGCCTAACGCTAAAGAAGTATCGGCAAGTCCGGTTAGTATTCTTACTTCGTCCGGGGATTGAGCTAAAAGTTTTAAATAAAGTGCTCTGGCTTTTTTATTATCGCCCGCTTGTTGAATACTTTGCGCCATTTTGACAGAATTATCAAGTATGTCGTTTTGAATATCGGAATAATAGATTTTATTTTGCGCAAGCTTTTCTTCGTCAAACTTTAACAGGGTATTATAGATACTGTCTGCTTCTTGATACTGCCCTTGTTGAGATTTAATAACAGCATAATTATAAAGAGCTAAAACATTTGTTTTATCTTTAGCTAAAATATCGCTGTAATATTTAATAGCGTTATCAAATTGAGCATTATTCTGATACATTGAAGCAAGCTCAAGCTTAATTGACGTGTCATCAGGTTTAACCTTAAGAGCAGCCTCTAAGGTTTCAACGGCTTTATCAATTTGAGAATTTTTCTTATAGAGTTGAGCTAAGTTAATATAAGCTGCAACCTGCTCGGGATAAGTTTCGATAAACTTACTGTATTGCTCTATTGCCTTTGAATCTAAACCTTTTTTGGTTAGAAGCTGCGCATAATCATATCTTATTGCGTCTAAATCATTATCCAATTGCAAGGCATGGTTAAAAGAAGCCATTGCATCGGATAAATTATCCTGTTTCATTTGAGCAATACCTAAATTAGCATAGCTCATTGAATCGTTCTTATTAATTCCAACTGCACTTGTAAAGGCAAGCTGTGCTCTTTGATAATCACCTTTCCTTAAAAGTGCAAGACCATAGTTTGAATAGTCCCTGAATTCTTTAGGATTTGTTCTAAGTGCAAGAGCAAAATATTCAATCGATTTGTCATAATTTTGTTCTTCAAGATAAATGTTTGCAATTGCACACAACCCCTCAAGGTTATTCGGATATGCCTTTAAAAATTCTTCATAAGCAAGAATTGCCCCTTGAGAATCATTCAGAAGGCTTTTTGTATTTGCAATATTTATATAGTTATATTTATAATCATTCATTAAACTTTGGGCTTTTTCATAAGAAGCAAGAGCATTTTTATAGTCGTAGCTTTGCATAAAGAGATTACCCAGACTTATATATAAAAACCCGTCATCAGGTCTTAGAGAAATTGCTTTATTATAAGCGGAAATTGCTTCTTGAAATTTACCCAGATTTGTATAAAGCCCTGCTGCTTTAATATTTAAAACAGCGTCATCAGGGGAATATTGAAGAGCTTTTTTAATATGTTCAAGCGCCTGTTGATAGTTTCCTTCCTGTTCCTGGATAATTGCACTGTTATAAAGTTTGTTTGATTGTGCGCTCATTTTTGCATAAGCAGGGATGTTTGAGCCAAATATCACAGATAAAAAAATTAAACCCGTTAAAAATTTCTTTTCCATAGATATTATTATTAAACCGATATGATTAAAATGCAACTATTAAAAATTATTACAAAATTACTTTTTGAATTATTTTTATATTAAAATATTGAATGAGTTTAAGAGGTAGAATTGTTTTGTCTTTAAAAAAACATATTAAAATTGGGGAATTAATTATAACTGTCGCATTATTTAATTTTGCATTTTTGACGCAGTATTGTCATGCCAATAGCGCAAAAATGGAAGAAATTGATATAATAAGAGCAGAATTAGGTTCAAGCAGAGATAAAAGCTCAAGCGAATACCTAAAAGCAAAACAAAAACTCGAAAAATTAATAGAAAAATATGATATCGACTACTGCAGCGAAGCAAGAATAAAAGATGTAATAAGATTAATTAACGAAGAAAAATATAACAGCGCAATTTATGAACTCCATGACTTAATAGCAAATAATATTGAAGTAAGTAAATGTAATGAATTATTGGGTGATATATGCGTTAAGCTCGGTAAAGAACCTAAAAAAATTGCTTCTTATTATAAGCTTGCAGTTCAAAATAACCCTAAAAATGCAAGCGCTAACTTTAAGCTTGCGAAACTGTATTTAAGAGAAGATAAAAGCATTCTGGGTATTGAAAGCTTAAAGCAGGCTGTTGAAAATATAAGTGATAAAACATCACTTGAGCAAATTGCATCAATGATTAACAACAATATTAAACCTCAGAGCGGTTATGACGCAAACAATCTGTATGAAATATTAGGTGAAATTTATACAAAACTTGATAGAAACGAAGACGCTTATATGGCTTATGCTAAGGCTCTTGAATTAAATCCTGAAGATATTTTTATACAATATCGATTAACGGATTTATTGTATAATACAAATTCAAATCAAGACGCACTTTTATTATACGATTCAATACTTTTACAAAACCCCGATGATATGCAAATCAGAACCGCAAAAGCAAAGACTTTGGCAAAAATCGGAAATATTGATGGCGCATACCGGGAATATAAAAAGATTTTAGCCAAATACCCAAATTCAAATCAGGCACAATACGGTATCTATAAGCTATTTGAAAATAAACTTGCGCTTGATAAAATTCTTCAAAAAGTTTATTCAACAAATGATACCACTTTTGTAGCTCAGAAAAATGATTATGCTAAATTTGCAAATTTGCTTGATACAATGGAAGATTCCAAAGGCGCTAATTCTTTCAGACTTTGCCTAAAACAAATTGAAGAAAATGAAAGACTTGAAAAAGAGCGCATTAAGCGTGAGCAGGAAAAGTTAGCAAAACTTGAAGCCGAAGCGCAAAGAATTGCAAAAATTAAAGAACAGCAGGAAAGAGAAATAAAAGCTAAAATTGAAGCCGATAGACAGGCAAAATTAAAGGCTGAACAGGAAGCAAAGGCTAAAGCGGAGGCCGAAAGAATTGCAAAACTTAAAGCGCAAGAAGAAGCTAAGGCTAAAGCGGAGGCTGAAAAACAAGCCAAATTAAAAGCAGAAGCAGAAGCTAAAGCAAAAATTGAAGCTCAAAAACAAGCCGAGCTTAAAGCACAACAAGAAGCGCAAGCAAGATTAAAAGCGGAACAGGAAAGAATAGCTAAAGAAAAAGCTCAACAGCAGGCAAAAATTAAAGCCCAGCAGGAAGAACTTGCCAAAATTAAAGCTCAGCAGGATGAATTAGCTAAAATCAAAGCTCAGCAAGAAGAGCTTGAAAAACTTAAACAACAACAAGAAAAATTAGCTTTAGAAAAAGAACAGCAAAAGGCAAAATTAAAAGAACAACAAGAAGCACTTGAGCAGCAAAGACTTATTGCTCAAAGAGAAAAAGAAGCTAAACTTAAAGCGCAAGAAGAAGCTAAGGCTAAAGCGGAGGCTGAAAAACAAGCCAAATTAAAAGCAGAAGCAGAAGCTAAAGCAAAAATTGAAGCTCAAAAACAAGCCGAGCTTAAAGCACAACAAGAAGCGCAAGCAAGATTAAAAGCGGAACAGGAAAGAATAGCTAAAGAAAAAGCGGAAGCTCAAAGATTAGCTAAACTTAAAGCACAGCAGGAGCAACAAGCTAAAATCAAAGCCCAGCAAGAAGCGCAAGCAAAATTAAAGGCTGAACAAGAGGCAAAAGCCAAAGCGGAAGCTGAAAGAATTGCAAAAGAAAAAGCGGAAGCTCAAAGATTAGCTAAACTTAAAGCACAGCAGGAGCAAGAGGCTAAAATCAAAGCTCAGCAAGAAGAGCTTGAAAAACTTAAACAACAACAAGAAAAATTAGCTTTAGAAAAAGAACAGCAAAAGGCAAAATTAAAAGAACAACAAGAAGCACTTGAGCAGCAAAGACTTATTGCTCAAAGAGAAAAAGAAGCTAAACTTAAAGCGCAAGAAGAAGCTAAGGCTAAAGCGGAGGCTGAAAAACAAGCCAAATTAAAAGCAGAAGCAGAAGCTAAAGCAGAAGCCGAAAGAATTGCAAAAGAAAAAGCGGAAGCTGAAAGATTAGCTAAACTTAAAGCACAGCAGGAAGCTAAATTAAAAGCACAGCAAGAAACAGAAGCTAAAGCTCAAGCGGAAAAATTAGCTAAAATCAAAGCTCAACAAGAAGCGCAAGCAAAATTAAAGGCTGAACAAGAGGCAAAAGCCAAAGCGGAGGCTGAAAGAATTGCAAAACTTAAAGCGCAAGAAGAAGCTAAGGCTAAAGCAGAGGCTCAAAAACAAGCCGAGCTTAAAGCACAACAAGAAGCGCAAGCGGAAGCTGAAAGATTAGCAAAAATTAAAGAAGAACAGGAAGCTAAAGCTCAAGCGGAAAAATTAGCTAAAGAAAAAGCGGAAAAACTGGCTTTAGAAAAAGAAAGAAAACTTCAAGAACAGGAAGCAAGAAAAATAGCCTCCAAAAAAGAAAAACAAAAAGCCATTCAAACCAATCCTAAAAAATACAAAGAATTAAAAAGTGTTGTAGATAAATATCTTCAAATTGAACCAAAAGATGTTCTAACCTATAATGCTATTGCAAATACCTATAAATTGATGGGTGAACCTACAAACGCTCTTACATATTATGAGCAGGCGGTAAAGCTCGATCCGAATAATTCAGACAGCTATTACAATCTCGGTTTGACTTATATGGAGTTAAACAGTTTTGAAACATCAAAGACCTATCTGACAAAAGCAATAGATTTAGACAGTACTAATACAAAAGCAATTAATCTTTTAGCATTTGTCAATCAAAAGCTTATAACAACAATATTAAACAATGCCTATTCAAAATATGAAAACAAAGAATATGTCAGCGCTTTTGAAATCCTTGACGACGGTATAAAAAAATACCCGAAAAATGCGCAGCTATACTATTATAGAGCACTTGTATACGATGGCATGGGAAATCGAAACGCAGCTCAAGTTGTAGACTTACAAAAAGCAATTGAACTTGACCCCGGTTATTATATAGCTTATTATCAACTCGGTAAAACTTATGAAAAAATGGGGGATGAAAGAAGCGCTCTTGTTGCTTATGAAAGATTTTTATCAACCGAACCCGAAGAAAAAGATTTAATTGACGAAGTTCAAAAAAAAGTAATACTTCTGGGCAAAAAATATTATTAAAATAAACAAAGATTTAGAATGGAACAAATTATGAAAAAAACTGCTATTGTTATTCCTGCCAGATATGCTTCAACAAGATTACCCGCAAAACCTTTGCTTGAAGTTAAAGGTAAACCTATTATTCAATATGTTTATGAAGCCGCTGAAAAATCAAAACTCGCTGCTTGTGCTATTGTTGCAACCGATGACGAAAGAATAAAAGCAGCTGTTGAAAAATTCGGCGGAGTTTGCGAAATGACGGATAAAGAACATAAATGCGGCTCGGATAGAATAGCTCAAATTGCAAAAAGACACGAAGATTTTGATTATATTTTAAATTTACAAGGGGATGAACCGCAAATAACACCTGAAGTTATTGATATAGCAATTAAAACTCTTATTGATGACAAAACGGCAGATATTTCAACCCTTGTAAGAAAAATTGATGATATTAACCAAATCAACAATCCAAACTGCGTTAAGTGCGTTTTTGACAATAATTTTAACGCTCTTTATTTTTCAAGATGTCCGATTCCCTATGAAAGAAACAGGGATAAATCACCCTATTACGCTCATATAGGTATTTACGGCTATAAAAAAGAGTCGCTTATAAAAATGACAAATTTAACTCAAACAAATTTAGAACAACAAGAAAGCCTCGAACAGCTAAGAGCGCTTCAAAACGGTATGAAAATTAAAGTTGCAATAGTCGAGCTAAACCCGACGGGTATTGATACAATCGAAGACTATGAAAAATTTAAAAAACTGATGGAAGAAAATTAAATCTTAAGAGCTGACATACAAAAACTAAGACCGCTTTTTTAAACATTAAAACCGTTAAATATTTTCATTTTCAGGCGCTACAATTCTTACAGGTTTAGCGTTTTTATAAAAATCTCTCTTTGCGTTTGCTCCGTCAATATCTTTAGTTGTTAACTTATCAAATTCAATTTTTGAATTGTCGCTGCCGATTAAAAACATAAAATCAATATGAGCAACTTCTCTTACAAAATCATAAGATAATACAACTTTTAAATCATTAGGTCCTAAGACAGCATACAGCCTTGATTCTGTTAGTAAATGTTCTTCATAGTTATCTCTTAGAGGAGATATATACGCTCTGTAACCAAGTGCAAATTTGTTGTTAAAATTAAATTTTTCGTTAAATAAGATTGAAGAAACACCATAACGATATTTGTCAAATATAAAAGGACTGTCCCCATGAATTCCACCCAGCATATAGCCGATATTTGATTCCCATCTTTTTAATCTTGAAGTTAAAACAGGACCTATTCTGACAACGCCTGCCGTGTCTCCCGTGCCGTATACCGTTGCCGAACCTTGCGCATGAGCAGACAACCCCAAAAGCATATCTTGTTCTTTGTTTTCTATTTTAAACAATTGTTTACTAATTTCAGCCAAATATCTAAATCTCGTTGTGGCAAAAGCATGTTCTTGGTCATGTTTTTCATATTCGCTAAAAATACCTGCATAAAAACCATGATTAAATCCGATATCAAGATCTTCATTTTTATAACTTTTTAAATATTGTAATTGAGCTGCATAGCCTGAACGTCTTGCACCCATAAAGCCCTCGGGAATATAAGCATTCCTGCCGTAGTTTAAGCTTAGCGAATCATTAAACCTATAACGACCTCTTGCAACAATATTTGTAGTTGAAGTATTCCAACCGCCCTCAAGTAAACCGTTTTGGGTTCTGTAACGTCCGATTGCGCCTATACCAATGTTACTGTCGCCGTATGTAAGTGCGGGCATTAATTTAAAGCTTTGACCTTTAGGAAGTCTAAAAACCATACCATAACCTAAATATGTACCAAAACTTCTAAATGTACCAAGCTCGGGCAAATTTGTTTCAATAACTTTTTTACTTTTGTCTGAAATAATTTCTATATCTGAATTATGGACAATTTTATGATTGTTATAATACAAATTTGAACCGTTCATCTGAAAGCTGTTATGATCTTTGTAGCTTGTAAGCACAATTTCTTTAGCTTTAATTTTATATGCTTGCTTTTTTGCCGTAGGATTAAGCTCAATATCGTTAAAAATTTTATCATTGATATACTGTGAACCGAGTGGTTCAACTGCCATAAAACCCCTTGTATAAAAAGGATATTGCATATCTTTAGTGTTCTTTAAAACACCGTTTAGCATAAGTAAATCGTTAGCAATTAAATAACCTTCCTGAGCATTAACTCTAAAAGAATATGCGTCAAGCGTCGGATTATCCATTAAAATATTTTCTTCGTTTAAATCTACAAGCATGTATTCGCCGAGCATTTCAACTCCGTCTTTTATAATCTTAACATTATCTTGCAGTTTTATTGTTTGCTTTTCCTTATCTAAAACAACATCATCCGCTTTTAGGGTTACTCCTTGAGATTTTGCTATAATTTCAACATTTCCTTTAGCGAAAATGTTTCCGCTTTCGTCGTCATAGTATAACTTGTCGGCATTTATCTGAAATTTATTTTTATTTTCAACAACATCAACTTCAGCTTCTTTATCTTCACTTTGCTTGTGTATGGTATCACCGTCTTGAACGACATCTTCTTCAGGAAATTCAGAATTTTTATCTTTCCTTATTTTCCTGAAAAAATTTTTAATTTTATTCTCTGTCTTAATCCCTATGCTTTGTTCAGGGGAAAAATTCGGCAGCTCGGGGTCGTTAAAAGTCGGGTTATAGTCTTGAGGTTTTTCCTCGGCAGCATTTTCATCAACAACCGTTGTTGCCTTAATAACTTCATAAGAAGCAAAAGAAGTATTGAACATTTGAAAATAAAGCAGTATCAATAGTGTAATTAAATAATATTTAGTGATTTTATATTTTTTTTGCAATTTTTTACCTGTTTTTCTTAGTCTAGTAACTTTTATCTTATAAACCTTAAAGGATTTGTAGGATTGCCGTTTTGACGAACTTCAAAATGCAAGTGCGGACCGGTTGAATAGCCTGTTGTTCCGACCTTACCTATAACCGTACCTTTTGCAACGTTTGTACCCTGTTTTGCAATAGTGACGGACATGTGCGCATATAAAGTAGTTGTCGGAACACCATCAATTTTACCGTGGTCTATAATTACAACCTTGCCATAGCCGCTATACCAACCGACAAACATAACTCTGCCCGAGTTTGCGGCTTTAATCGGTGTTCCGTAAGGAGTCCCGATATCAACCCCCGAGTGGAATATTCTTCTTTTGAATATCGGGTGCATTCTATAACCGTATTCAGATGTAATTCTTCCGGGCACGGGTCTCACAAAACCGCCCGTTACAACGACGCTTACACCGTCTTTTTGATTTTTTCTAACCTCTTGATTAATCAGACTTGAAATCGCCTTAGATTGGCGAGCAAGGTCTTTTTCTGCTTTTTCCCAGGTGTTTCTGTCTGTTTGGAGTTTTTCAATTAATTTTTCGTTTCTTGAAATAGCATCTTGAACATAAACCTGTTGTTTTTTAATATTTACAATTGAATATTGTAAATTTCTCTGCTGCATTTCAATCCTGGCTTTCAGCGCCAAAACATCACGAGCAGACTTTTTAGACTCACGCAGCTTTTTCCTGTCATAAGCTATTACGATATTTTCAAAATACAATCTGTCTAAAAAAGCATTAATATCCGAAGCATTAAGCAAAAATTCTATATAGCTGTTTCTTTTGTGCTTAAAAACCTGAACAATTCTTTTTGAAGCATACTGCTGGTGCTTTTTGTGTTCAACTAACAGTACTTCGAGTTTTTTTTCCAAATTTTCCAGTTCGCTTTTTGAGTTTGTATACTCTTTTTGATTGCGCTCAAGAGAGCTTTGCGCATGTTCTAGCTTTTGTTGATTGCGATACAGTTTGTTTGTTTCGATTTTTTCAAGCTTTAAGAGCTTATGAATTTCTTTTTTAGCATGCGTTCTTTGGCGCTCAATTTGATTGTATTGATTGTCAAATTTGGATATGTCGCTATTATCCGCAAGACAAAAATCAAAAAACAGACACAGTGTGCCTATAAAAGCGAATAAAATTTTTTTTATATTTAGATTGAGTTTATATTTCATAATCCTACTATTGATACAATACGCTGATTATAGCCGTAATTCCAACCATCCAGGCAACAAGAACAATAGTTAAAATAAAAACTATAATCTTCTTATGTCTTCTAAAAAATTCCATTTTTCTCCCTTCAAGTCTTTTGAATTAAACTTATAATATTATAATATCAAAAACCAACCGTAAATCACAAATTAGTAACAAAAAGTAAACTATTTTATTGAACAGTTTTTATCATCTGTATCAATAAACCCGTCAAAATTATTATCAATTCCGTCACTGCAAGAGTTTTTCGACTCAAAACTTTCAGCTTTAGGAAAATGATAAAGATATTTTTTATCAATAGAATTAAACAAATATAAAAAATAATCCCGATAAAACTTCGCAATTTCGCTGTTTTTAATCATTATCATATTTTCATCGTTTTTATAAAATCCGCTTTTTGAAAAATTACAGCTGCCGAAAATTAATATCTTCGAGTCGATTTCAATTGTTTTTTCATGATTTTTACCGCCCCAATTTTCAACTATTGTTGGAATATCTGCCCTTCTTAATCTGTTTGTTCTTGCTGAAAACTTCAAAGCGGAAGAAGCGTCTAAAATTATTGCAATTTTTATACCTTTTTGTTTTAAATTTATAAGTTCATCAATCAAATTATTATCAGTTAAAAAGAACGCAGAAATTAATATTTCCTCTTTTGCGTTTTTAATATTTTTCAAAATTAACTCAGCGAAAATATCATCCTCGGGAGAAAAATAAACTTCAATTTCACTATCATCAAGCTTAAGCGCTTTATTTGAATTTTTCTTCTTCTTTTTAGAAAAATTTAGTTCATACATTTTATCAAATTCATTTTTATAATAATTTGCAATTTCATTTGAATTAATAATCGCAGCTATATTTGAATTATACCCTCCTACGCCGCTTGGAGAAATATTTGTAGAACCCGTTAAAACTTTTTGATTATCAAAAATAAAAAATTTATTATGCATAATCGAGCTTGCGCTATCCGTTTTTGAAGAAAATTCTTTGTTGAAAGTTATTGTATCGGGGTAAATTTTATAGCCTTCCGGGCTATAATCCGTTATTGTTCTTATCTTTACACCTCTTTGCTTCGCATTTTTAAGCGCCGTTATTATCTCATCTTCATCATTAATTCCATAAATTGCAATGTCTATCGACTCTTTAGCGCTATTAATCTCATGAATTATTCTTTTACAAATATCCGTTTTGCAATTTGAATCAGGAGCAGTGTTTTCAAGCGGATTGATTAAATATAGTTCAATATTTGAAAATTTTTTATATTGAGATTTTGAATAAATTGAATTATTTTTGAAATCTTTAAAAAATACTTCCTCATCTGCAAAGTTATGAATATGATTAGATTTAAACATATTATTAAAACAAAATTTACATAAATCAAAATGTTGGAATTTAGACCCGACAAGCTCTCCTTGTGCGCTAAGCTTGGCATATTTACAACTCAAATTATGAACAACATTTGTTTTTAAATTCAAAAGGTAAAATTTAATTTCCGATAATTTTTGTGCATTTATCCTTGCTTGTTTGAGATTTTGAAAGTTAAAATCTTCAATATTGTTGCTGTCATTATTAATATAGCCCAGCCCGTTTTCCAAAAGTGTCTTTGTGTAATCATCAGAGTTTACTTTAAATTCAATTGTGCGATATTTTGTATCTTTATAAACATCTTTTCCAAATTTCACAACTAAAACATTTTTATTTTCAAGATAATATTTAGCCCAGTCCCTCGCCAGATAACCTGTTTTTAAATAATCCTCAATTGTCATATCAAGTCTTTTTGCTTCATATAGCGAGTGTTTCGTTTTAAAAGGATGGAAAGCGCTGATGTGTTCTAATGTAAACAATTCATCATTGTCAATTTTATTGTTATTGTTGATATCAATATAAAATTTATCCGCTTCAACAACCTTCAAAACCTTATGAAAAGAGGGCTTTTGTTCTTTTGGCAAAAGAAAAGCACCAAGTAAAAATATGAGGAAAAGTATAAATATTTTAATAATTTTAATTTTCATTTTAGTTTTTTTACTACTATTTGAATTAAAAGTTGAAAAAAATAAAATTTTAATTTTCTTAATAAAAGTTTACGTTAAGTACTTGTCTATAATTTTTGTTTAATATATGATTAAAAATGCTAGAAACTTACAAAAAGGGTATAAAAATGAATCCGATTATTGCTGAATTAGAAAAAGAATATACAAACCGTGAAATGCCTGAAATCAATCCGGGTGACACAGTTAAAGTATTTGTTAGAATTATCGAAGGAAATAAAGAAAGAACACAAGCCTTTGAAGGAACCGTAATTAAAAAACACGGAAGTTCAATTAACAAAACAATTACCGTAAGAAAAGTATTCCAAGGCGTTGGTGTTGAACGTGTATTTGCTATTTACTCACCGAGAATTGAAAAAATTCAAGTTTTAAGAAAAGGTGATGTAAGACGTGCTAAGCTTTACTACTTAAGAGAACGCTCAGGCAAAGCTACACGTATCAGAGAAAAAATGGAAAAAAGATAAAAACTTGATATTTGCAAAACCGCAAAAATTTGCCAAGCTTGTAACCTATCCATGCGGTTAAAATGTAAAATAACGTCAAAATGACGGTTTTATGAATTAAATTTAAAAGTTAAAAAACCTTGGAGCAGCTTTCTAACTTCAAGGTTTTTTATAGAATGCGGGAAATTATGAGTTTTATTCATTGGTATCCTGGGCATATTGCAAAAGCTCAAAGACAGCTAAAGGAAAAATTAAGCCTTGTTGATGTAATTATTGAAGTTATTGACGCAAGAATACCCTACTCAAGCAGCTATAAATCAACTGCGCAATTGTGTCAAAATAAACCAAGGCTAATTCTGATGAATAAAACAGATGTATCTGATGAAAACTATAATAAAATCTGGGCGAGGACAATTTCTTCTTTATCAGGTTGCGAAGTTGCAACAACAAATCTTAATGATATAAACAGTATAAATACAATTATAACAAAAGTTGTAAATTTGTCAGAACCCGTTATGAAAAAAAGAGAAGAAAAAGGCTTGCTAAAAAGACCAACAAGGGTTATGGTTATCGGTATGCCAAACGTAGGTAAATCATCCGTTATAAATCGTCTTGTAAAAAGAGCAAAAGCAAAAACGGGCGCAAAAGCAGGTGTTACAAGGGAACAACAGTGGGTTAGAATTAATGATAAAATTGAACTCTTGGACACCCCGGGGATTATTCCGACCGTTCAAGATGATCAATATCAGGCGCTAAAGCTTGCTTGTGTCAGTTCAATTGGCGACAATGCCTATGATTGCGAGTATGTAGCAGCTAAGCTGATTGAAATTTTAAAGAAATATTACTCTGAAACTTTAATTTCATACTACGGTTTTAGTAAAGATGAAGAAATAAATTTAAGTACAATTGCCCTTAAAAAAAATTGGATTATAAAAGATAATATGCCTGATGTAAAACGGGCTTCGCAAATTATCCTATCAACCTTTAGGGATGGAAAAATGGGTAAATTTACACTGGAGAGAATAGACGAGTATGAGCTTATTTGAATTTGACAAAGCTGAGCTTTTAAATTCAAAAGCAAGTTTTTTAATCGGCACGGATGAAGCAGGCAGAGGTCCTGCGGCGGGCGGCGTATGGGCGGGTGCTGTTTGCTTTAAGAGAAATATTAATCTTGATGAATTTTCAAAGCTCAACGACTCAAAAAAACTCAAACCAAAAACAAGAGAGCTGCTCTATGAGCTTATAAAGTCCAATTCATACTGCGCTATTAAGGCGGTAAGTGTTGAAAAAATTGAGCAAATTAATATTCTTCAAGCTTCTCTTTTAGCTATGCGCTATGCAATTATTGACGTTATGGAACAGATTTATAAAGATTTATATTTATCAAATTGCGCCTGCTCTTGCGCAGATAAAAATTTGAGCTTATGCGCTGAAAACCGCTCAAATTGTTCTTTTGGCTTTTGTGAGGATAAACACGGCACAGATTTACCCCTTTTGGAGCCCTCAAGTACACTGGTTTTGGTTGATGGAAACAAATTAATTAAAGATTTTAACTTTAATCAAAAATTTGTTATAAAAGGGGACTCAAAATCCGCAACAATTGCAGCTGCAAGCATTCTTGCAAAAGTTTCAAGGGACAGATACATGGATAAATTACATGAAAAACACCCGCAGTATGACTGGATAAATAATAAAGGTTATTTAACTAAAAAACATATTGAAGCGCTGCAAAAATATGGTGCAACAAAGTATCACAGGCTTTCTTTTTTGAAAAATGTTCTTGAAACACCTGACCCGCTGTCATTGTAAAAACATCCGCAGGTTATTAGTAATGGTGAGGAATTGTAAAAGGATGAAAATAGTAAGCCGTTAGGTGGACTTTGGTCTGCCGTTTCATCTTTCTTCTTTCTTTATTGACATTGTTTAGTTGAGCCGTAGGGTGGACTTCAGTCCACCATTTTATCAAGGTTTAACCCATGGTAATTTTACTGAATATTTACTTGTTTTAAATAAGATGGTAG
>CANPYC010000014.1 GCA_947587615.1 Candidatus Gastranaerophilales bacterium
AGAACTGTCAGATGAATCCGAAGAGTCAGAACTGTCAGATGAATCCGAAGAGTCAGAACTGTCAGATGAATCCGAAGAGTCAGAACTGTCAGATGAATCCGAAGAGTCAGAACTGTCAGATGAATCCGAAGAGTCAGAACTGTCAGATGAATCCGAAGAGTCAGAACTGTCAGATGAATCCGAAGAGTCAGAACTGTCAGATGAATCCGAAGAGTCAGAACTGTCAGATGAATCCGAAGTATGAGGCATATGAGTTGTATGAGGCTCTTCAATTACATCTGCTGCCATTTCCGGAGTTTCTACCAAGTAATTAACATTTTCAAGAGCGATTTTTTGGTTATGATATCCGTCATCTTCATCGTTTTCAGCTAATGAAGATATGTCAATATCTAATATAGCGTCTACTCTGTCTTCTCCATTAACATTTTCAAGCTCTTGATTGATAATACTCAATAAATCTTTGTTGTCGTTATTTTCTGCAATTTGTTCAATAGCGTTAGCAGACAAGGCTTTAATAGTGTCGAGCTTTTCTTCTGCTCCTTCAACACCATCTTCATAATCTTGCATTGCTTGATCCAACGCTTCTTTCATTGTTATTGTTTTGCCGTTTTCATCTGCATCATATTCAACATAATTTAATAAGTCTTGAGTAGAGGAAATATCATCATCGGTGCCATATTCGCCATCTTCACCATACATTAAAACAGCGTCCGTATTTACTGCGCTATTGTATACTTGAGCATTCTCATATTCTTGTTTTGCAAGCTCAAGCATTTCTTCTTCGGATATATCTTCAGAAGCGAGAAATCTTAAAGAAGCGTCAGGCGTAGTAAGAGTTACATTACCGTTTTGGTCGGCACTTTTTATAATTGCGTCTATGTATGTACTAAGATTGTCGTTTGTATTTTTAAATATTTCACTATTATCCGCATTGCTTCCTAAAGCATTTAATATTGCAGCACCTTCATTTGTATCAAGTGCGCTTGCTCCCTCAAGTCCATACTGTTTTGCTAAGGCTGTTTTAACAGCATCTACCGAGTCTTCATAATTATTCGGGTCAATATTTAATTCAACTTTATCAGAAACTGCATTGATTGTTTTTTCTTTTGAAATCTTATTGCCTGAAACGGATGAGCTATTAAGAAGCGAAAGTGTAGGACAGGAAATATACTGTATATTTTTGGTGTTTCCCAATGAAAAGTCTGTGTCAAAAATCAAATCCGGAGAAATTTGGCTGGGGCTTACATCATCGGGCAGATTTTCATAACCATTTTGTACATTATTTAATTTGTTATAGATTGTTTGAGCAACATCATCTACTTTAGTAGAGTCTATATTTTGTAGGTTGCTTAATTCGTTTTTAATGTCTTCCGGGGTAACATTTTCGTTCGTAAGTGCATATATACCGATACTGTCGGAAATATTTTTAATATCTTCCTCGTTTAAATTATCCGCAGCATCTTTTGAATATAAGCCATTTATTACATCATTGGCAATTTGTTTAGACTTATGTGTAATATTAACGCTGTCTAACATCCAGTCGTTTTCTTCAATAATTTTCCAAGCGGCAGCATTTTTTTGATACGGAGTTAAGGTTTGTCCGTCATACTCATATCTTTGTGAAATGATGTCATCCATCTGGTTTTCTGAGCTAAAATCTAATCTGTGAATAGCCTGATTAGGAGCTTTTTGTTGTGTATTACCCGTTACAACCGTTAATGAAGCAGCGTTGTTTCCTGCATATAACGGACCGTTTTCTGTTCCGTCAGGACGTGTGTTATGTACGTTCTGCGTCATATCGGGATTGCTCAGAGATGATTTTGTAATATAATTTTGAAGTTTTTTAAATGGTTGTAAAAAATCTGACATCTTTGACTGCCTTCCTATAAATGTTGTTCTACTATTTATTATGAATAATCCACAAAATTAAGTGTTTAAAACACACATTTGCTTCCAACTTTACAATTTTTTACATAAAAAATTCCTTTAAGTTAACATCCGAATAATTTTTGTACCATTGTTTTTGTAATTTGTGCCATAAATATTTTTTTAATTGTTTCAAAGTTAAGCGACTTTAACCCTTTTGAAAGATTTAAAGATTTTATCAAAATTATAATTTGAATACTATCAATAATAATCGGTATTATTTTACTCAATTGCACTAACTTCTTATTGGTAAAAATTGATACAATTTTATTAATGTTAACAATAATTTGCTTCAATTGCGTATTAATTTCAAGAATCATATCTTTAATTAAAAATAATTCTTTATTAAGCTCTCGAACACGCTTTTCAAATTCAAGCAATTTTAGAACCGCAAGAGAGGTAAGGATGATTTCTAAAAATATTGTTACTATAAAGATAAAATCTAGCATTGTTGTATTATAATAGATTTATTAAAATATTCACATATACAAATTGCGTATTTTTAAGGTAGTGCATGGATTTTAAAACATCAGTTATATGGTCAAATAAAATTTATAAATTTTTAAAAAAATTTAATCTGGAAGGCAATTTCGACTTAGACAATATAATAGACAAAAATTACCCTGAAATCTTAGTAAAATTGCAAACGTACTCCAGGCACGAAAAAATTGCTCTTTGTGCTACAAACGGTAAAAGAACAACAACGGATATTTTCAACTCAATACTAAGGGCAAAAAACAGAAGTATTATAACCAATGTTGAAAAGAGTGCAAAGCTTTATCCTGTTTTAACTTCAATAGTTTTAGATTTGGCAAAAAGTTTTGATAATGTTGCTGATATTGCTCAAAAAGACAACTATACAATGGCTTTTGATGAGTTTGAAATTTTGAAATATTTTAATTCCATGAGATTTGACTATCTTTTATTACACAATCTTTTTGTCGATCAAAAAAGTCTCATCGGTTTGGAAGAAAAAAGAAAAAATATTCAAAGTGCAATTTCTCTTAATTCTAAATTAAATCTTGTTATTAATGCTGATGAGCCAATGTTTTTTAACATAGATGAAATTAAAAATGATACTGCGGTTAACAAAAAAAGAAGAAAAATATTCTATGGCTTTGATTCAATAGAATGTTACGAAAATTCAGATTTATCGCAAAAAAACGATATTCAAAGATGCCCTAAATGCAAATGTTTGCTGGATTGGAAAAGCAGATTTTATTCTCACATCGGTCAGTATGATTGCGATTGCGGTTTTAAAAGACCTGAGCTTGATATTAGGGCTTGTGCAAAAGTGTTTTGGGATTATTCTTTTTTAACGGTATATTACAAAGAAGATAAATTTGTCTTTAAACTTCCTTTTGGCGGGGTTTACAATGTCTACAACGCTCTTGGGGCAATTGCTCTTGCAATTTCATTAAATATCGACAGAAAAACAATTACAAAAGCTCTTGAATGCTATAATACAATTAAAGCAAGAGATGATGTTTACAGATACAAAGGTAAGAAAATTAAAATAAAAATAATAAAAAATCCGACTTCCCTCTCTGAAGCCGTGCGGGGTTTGTGCGGAGTAAAGAATGTTAAAGTTGTTATTTGTTTTTCTGATGATACTGTTGATGGGGTTGATACAAGCTGGATTTGGGATAGTAACCTTAGCGCATTGGCAAATTTTGAAAATAAAGTTTATGTTTGTTCAAACAGATATGATGATATGGCGCTTAGACTTAAATACGCAAACGTAAACCCCAGTTTTATCATCATGGATTTGCTTGTAAAAAGAGCAATTGAATCTTGTTTTTGGGAACTGGAAGAAAATGAAAGCATGCTGATTTTAACTGTTCCATCATTAGCTGAAGACGTTTATGAAGTACTTGAAAAGAATTGTAAGTAAAAATATACAAATTATTTGCAATAATTTGACAAAAGTTATAAAATATAACAATCAACTATTTGTGTGTTGAAATCTTTTAATTATTTAAAAATTTTTTGCACCGGTGGTCGGATAATTACAAAAACTTAAACAAGGAGACCAAAAAAATGTACGAAGATCAAACTCTGGTTTGCGAAGATTGCGGTAAAGAATTTGTATTTAGCGCAGGTGAACAAGAATTTTACGCTCAAAAAGGTTTGCAAAATACCCCTAAAAGATGCCCTGAGTGCAGAAAAGCAAGGAGACAAAAATCCAGAAGAAAAATGTATGACGCAACTTGTTCTCAATGCGGAGCGCAAACAAAAGTTCCTTTTAAACCAACGGAAGGAAAAGAAATATTCTGCAAAGAATGCTTTGCAAAAAGAAACGCAAGTGCTTAAAAATTCAAAAAATAAAATCAAAACCGCCTATTTGGGCGGTTTTTTGCTTTATAAATTTGCAAAAAAGTAAATTTATGTTTAAAATAGTTACATTGATAATTATAAGGAAACAAAATGTCGTCTTCTAGTGAGAATATTGATATTTCAGACAGTAATAATATAGTAGAGGCACTTAGCGAGGATAAAAAAAGAGCGGATAATTCTAAAAGAAGGGCTGTAATTAGAGCGTTTTTAGCAAATATCGGAATTGCTCTTGTTAAATTAATTTGCTTTTTCTTTTCAAGAAGTTCTGCAATGCTCGCTGAAGCAATCCATAGCGGAGTTGACTCTTTCAATAGCATTTGTTTAATGGTCGGAATTAAAAGGGGTTCTCGCCCTGCCGATAGCGAACATCCCTTTGGATACGGTTTAGAAGCTAATATTTGGGCAATGTTTGCTTCTTTATTAATGCTTGCAGGTACTTTTGTTGCTATGTATAACGGCGCCGATAAGCTTATTAATCAGCATGACTCAATGGAATTGTTAAAAAACTTTAACTGGATAGCTGCTGCCTTAATAATGAGCATGTTTTTTGAAGGCTGGGCTGTAACAAGCGCTACAAATGCAGTTTTAGAAGAAGTGCAGGTGTATGTTAAAAATCCGCTTGCAAGGTTTTTTGTTTCTTTAAAATATATTAGAAAAGTTCAATCTCCCACAACAAAATTTGTTTGGTATGAAGATAGCGCAGCTTTTTTGGGTGTTCTAATCGCTCTTTTATCTTTAAGTATATCAAAATTTTTAATGGCGCCCGAGTTTGCCTATGTTCCTGACGCTGTTGCTTCAATTATAATCGGTGTAATACTTTTCTTTCTTGCTCTCTATTTAATTAAAAATAACGTAAGCTCCTTAACAGTGCAATCGGCAGAGCCAAGAGTTGAAGAAATTATAAGAAATGTTGCAAGTACTATCCATGGTATAACGCATGTTGTTGAGCTTAAGACAATGGACTTAGGGACTTCGGGTCTTGTAATTAATATGACTATTGAAGTTGACCCTCAAACGCAGATGAAAGACGCTGATGACATTGCGCACATGCTTGAGAGAAAAATTAAAAAGCATGTTAAAAATATTAACGATGTAACAATTGAGCTTCAAGCGCATGATCAGGAAGATAACTGGGAAGAAAAGTTTGAAAAGCTTATAAAAGAAGGACAGAGAATTGAAGCAATTGATTCTCATGAAGCAACAATGCTCTCTAATTTCTATTCTTTTGCAAATACGGTTGTAAAAGAAATTATGATACCAAGAACGGAGATTGTTTTTGTTGACAGTAAAAATAATATTGATGAAGTTGCGGATATTATAATTAAATCGGGTCATACAAGGTTACCTATATATGAAGATAATGTTGATAATATTATCGGAATAATTAACGCTAAAGACGTTTTAAAGGTTATAAAAAACAATAACGTAAGCGCTGATTTTTCTATTAAAAGCCTTGCAAGAGATATTTTAATAGTTCCTGAAAACAAATTTATAAGCGATTTATTGTCTGATTTTACATCTTCAAAAAATCAAATAGCCGCTGTTTTGGATGAACACGGAGGAATTGTAGGTATTGTTACAATTGAAGATATTTTAGAAGAAATTGTCGGGGAAATTTATGATGAATTTGATAAAATCGAAACCCCCGAGATTGTAAGAATAGATACAAATACGCTTAATGTTTCATCAAAAACCTGTATTGATGATATAAACGAAAAATATGATCAAGATATTCCAAATGAAGATTTTCAAACAATCGGAGGCTATGTTTTCGGTTTACTTGGAAGAGAACCTGAAGTAGGCGATGTTGTTGAAGATAAAAATATAACTTATACAATTTTAGAGCTGGATGGGATAAAAATTACAAGAATAAAAATGCACAAAGATACACCGTTTAGCGAAAAAGTTCAAGAGGAGCAGCAATGAAGTTAACTGTATTAGGCCCGGGGTGCTGGGGGCTTACAATTGCAAAATTGTTAAATAATAATTTTGATGAAATATGTGTTTGGGGAAGAAAAGAGGACTTAACCCCGATATTAGTAAATGAAAAAAGGATTGAAAAACCTCTTAAAATTGAGCTTGATAAAAAGGTTCAAATAACATCCGATTTAAAAAGTGCAATAAAAGATTCTGTAATTATTCTTCTTGTTGTTTCAACATCGGGTATAAGAAGCGTTTGTGAGCAAATTAAAAATATAGGCGGACTAGAAAAAAATCAAATTCTTGTTAATTTATCAAAAGGGCTTGAATTGCCTTCCCTAAAAAGAATGTCTGAAGTTGTATTGGAAGTTTTACCTGATATTAATTTTGCTGTTCTATCAGGGCCGACACTGGCTAGAGAAATTATTGAAGGCAGACCAACGCTAGCGACAATTGCTTCAAATGATATGAATATTGCAAAAAAAGCGCAAGAGCTGTTGAATGTTCCATCACTTTTTAGGCTTTATACAAATTCAGATATGATTGGAGTGGAACTTGGTGGAAGCCTTAAAAATGTTATAGCTATTGCTTCAGGGTTTGCAAGCTCTATGGGGCTAGGGGATAACCTTAGAGGGTCGCTATTAACTCGTGGAATGGCGGAAATCGTAAGAGTAGGAGTTGCGCTCGGTGCTAAAAGTCAAACGCTGTATGGACTATCAGGCATGGGAGATTTAATTGCAACAGCTTCAAGCCCTTATTCAAGAAACTATACCGTTGGTTCATTGATTGCGCAAGGTAAGAAAATTGATGATATTTTAGCTCATCTTGGTTCAGTCGCAGAAGGCGTTAAAACCTCAAAAGCGCTATGCGAATTAGCAAAAAAATTAAATATTGACCTACCTGTTTCAAACGCTATTTATGAAGCGGTTTATACGGATATTACACCGAAAGAAATTTTGGATAAATTGATGAATAGAAAGTTGAAAGAAGAAGATTAATGAAAAAAATTTTATTCTGTCTGGGATTATTTATTCTCTTAGGAGGAGTTGCAAGCGCTGATTATAATTTGAATATTGGCGCAAGAAACATAACTTTTGTTGATGATGAGTTTAAGTTTTATGAAAATTCAACTTGTTTAACTAAAGAACAGGTGCAGGAGTTATTCCCCGATTACGAAATTGTTTTAATATCAAGTTTCAATTTTGATAAAAAATATACGCTTCAAAATTCCTCTTTTAGAACAAAAAAGATATTACTTTTAAATGACACAAACAGAACTTTTCACGGGTTTGAAATTTATCCTAACGCTTCAAGAGTAGAATATAAAAAGGGTGAAAAAATCGGAGCGCTTAAAGCTTTAATTACGGTACACGGAAAGAAAAATGTTCGCCTTAAACACTTTGGCGGTGATGAATTTGAAATTGTTGTAAAATAGTATACTTTTTACAAGCTTAAGCTTTAATAATTCAAAATACTTTCAATACATTTAAACAGCTCTTCCTGTTTAAATACATTCTTTTGAATATATCTTACAACTCTTGTTTCTTCGATATCTTTTATATGATTTCCAATGGGTTCCGAGCTTACAATAATTACGGGGAAATTTTCATAATTTTTGTTCTTTCTTAATTCTCTGACAAAATCAAACCCGTTCATTTCAGGCATTTGAACATCTGACACAATTAAATCAAACTTTGTATCTTTAATTTTTTCAAGAGCATTGAGAGGATTTGTTGCGGTTGAAACGTTGTAACCCTGACTCGAGAGAATATTTTTTTGCAAAATCCTTGTTGTATGAGAATCATCTACAATTAAAATTTTATATTTTGAATTATCTCTTGTTTTTAATAATTCTGTTTCGGAAATTATCCTAACACCTGTTTTTTTGGTGCTCAAAGTCGAGATGATGTCTGAAATATTTAAAATCAGGCAGGCTTCGCCGTTTGCAAGGGTAGTTATGCCCGAGATATGTTTAACTTTATACAGAGGTGCAGCAAGTTTTTTATGAACAATTTCCTGATCGGAAATTAATTTTTCCACTATAACTCCAAAGATTGTGTTTTCTGTTTCAATTATCATAATTGTATATTTATTTGTTTCTTTTGGAATGTCTTTGAAGTTTAATATTTGAGAAAGGGAATATAATACAACCGCAGCGCCGTTGTAGATAAAATAGCTCTTGTTGTCTTTTTCAAAAATATCATCAGAGTTAATTCTTGCAATTGTTTTTATTACCGAAGTTTCAATTGCAAAAAGTTCTTTTTGCTCTTCGATTATAAATACCTTTTTGGTTGCAACCGTGGCGGGCAGGGTAATTCTAACGATTGTACCTTTATTAACCTGAGAAAAAATATCAATCCTTCCCTGCATTTGATTAATTTTACTGTTTACAATATCAAGCCCTAAGCCTCTGCCTGATAATTCCGTTACAAAATCTTCCGTAGAAAACCCCGGGTAAAAGATTAAATTTGTTAATTCCTCGTCGCTGATTGCGTTGAGCTCTTCCTGTGTTAAAATTTTCTTTTCAAGCGCTTTGGATTTAATTTTTTCAATATCCAAACCCCTGCCGTCATCCTTAACATCAATTATTACCTTGTCGTCTTTATGACTTGCAATAATCTCAATTCTACCCGTAGGATTTTTACCGAGCATTTTTCTTGTTTCGACATCCTCAATTCCATGGTCAATAGAATTTCTGATAATATGCATTAGAGGAATTTTAATTTCTTCAATTATTGTTTTATCGGCGGTAATATCAGCCCCTTCGATAATTAAATCAATTTTTTTGTTTTTATCTCGGGCAATATTGTGTACCATTCTGGGGAAAAGTTGAAAAATGGTTGAAAGAGGCAATATTCTCATATTTTTTACCATTGTTTCAATTTCCGTTGTGGTTGAATTAAGCTTTGTTTCACTTTCCTGTAATTGCTTATACAAAAGCTGCATTTCTTTAATTAATGCGGTAATTTTTTCGCTGTGCTGTTCGCCTAAGGTGCATAGCTGTTTATTGTAGGCAATAATTTTCCTGTAATCCCAAGTACCGTTTGTCGGATTGGACAAATATTTTTTATCAAAATATTTGATGTAATAATTCATCTTGGAAAAATTCTTTTGCCACTCGGATAAATCAATGCTGATTTTTTTAGCCAGAGAAAGCTGTTCATTGGTTTTAATTTTTGAAACAATAAGTTCACCAATCTGTCCTACCAGATTATCAAGCTTAACAGAATCAACTCTCAGGGTTTTAATTTCGGTATTTGTAATCGTATTCAGAATATCTTTTTGGGTTTGCTCAACGTTACTCTTATTGGCTTTAGCAGCATTATCTTTTTGCTGAAAAGCGGACAGGGTTTTAATTACTTCAATTTTTGTCAGAGCATCTTTAATTTTTTCTTTATCAAAACCTTTTATAGAGCTTAAAACTTCTTTTATTCCCATTGAAACGTCATGGGTTAAGTGCAGCTTTTTTTCTTTGAACAGACTTAAGATGTCTTTAACATCCTGATAAATTTGTTTTTTTGAGCCATCAACGGCGCTTAGAGCAAGATTAGCAATAATTTCTATTGCTTCAGGGTAAAAGTCGCAATTAAGCTCCATCAAAGGCAGTCTTTGCATAATTTCATCAAGCTTATCTGTTTTTAAGAGCTCTGCATTTTTAACATCAGGAACAACTTTTTCTTCTTTTTCTCTAACAGTGCTGAGCTTTTCAATGACAATTTCATAGTAATCTTTTCTTTTTATGTGCTCCCTATCAAGATAATTGGTGAAATTTTCAATAAACGCACTTAAAGAGTTATTCAATTCAAGAAAAGAGTACTCTTTATTTTCGCTTTTTTTAAATTTTTCCGATACATTTAAAAGATTATTGGCACACTGTTTAATAATTTGAATTTTTTCTTCGGGGTTATCACGAATTAAGCTTATAAACCTTTTTAAAGGCTCGTCCAAATTGTACACGCAATTGAAATCATTGCTTTTGCGGGCACTTGAAACGCTGTAGAGGATACTTATTATAAGCTCTTCCATATTATCAAACTTAGAAAGAAAATCTTTTTTATAAGGGTCTGTTTCTTCTTCAATATTGGCTTGTCGTTCTTCGTTTTGATAGTTTTTTGCAATATATTCAAGCTTTTGAATATATTTTTGATAATCGGGGCTTTTAAATTCTTCTTTTTGAATCACGGTATTTTCAATCAGCATTGAAATAAATTCCAAGCATTCCGATATTGTATCCGTAATTGTTCCCGTTATTGTAAGCTTATTTTCTTTAACAAGACTTATGATATCTTCAATCTTATGTGCAATATTTTGAATATCGTCAAACCCGAGCATGCGTGCAGACCCCTTGAGGGAGTGGGCATCTCTAAAAAGCTGCATTGCAAGTTCGGGATTATTTTCTTTTTCAAGCATTAAAAGCTTGGTATCCATTGAAGAAATTATTTCAAAACTTTCCTGCTGAAAAATGTTTAATATTTCATTAAGTTCTTCTTTTTGAAATTCCATTTCACAACCTGATTTGTACTATACAACCGATTTTTTTAAGTCGTTTGAAGCGTTTTCCATTTCCTCAAAGATTGTTTCGTTCTCTTTAGCGATAAGATAGCTTTGCTGTGCAATTTGTGACATTTCTTTTATGAAGGTATCCGCTGTTTTTGAATCTTTATCAATTTGCTGTGTTGAAGCTATAATTTCTTTCATATCGGAAGAAATTTCGTTCATAACCCCTATTAACTGTTCAATATTATCACTGATTATATGAGCATGCTCTAAACCCGCTTCAATTTCTTTCGTACCTTCTTCGGTAGCTAGTACCGTTGAATTGGCTGTTTGTTGAATATCATTAATTAAAGAGATAATTTTTGTTGTTGCCTGTTTTGATTCATCTGCCAGTTTTCTGATTTCTGAAGCAACAACAGCAAAGCCTTTTCCGTGTTCTCCCGCTCTGGCTGCTTCAACGGCTGCGTTAAGAGCTAATAAATTTGTTTGTTCCGCAATATCTTCAACAAGACCGATGGTTGATGAAATTGATTGAACAAAGTCTGACAATTCAAGAATTAATTCAGCTATTGTTTGAATTTTATGTCTTATTGAAAACATTTTTTCAATATTTGTTTTAACTGCCCCGTATTCATTATTTGTAAAGTTTAAAGATTGATTTGTTTTGTCGTTTGCTTGATTTGTTAAATCAATCATACTCAGGGAAAATTTTTGTAAATTATCGATTAAATTTTGTATATCTTCAATTTTTGCGCTTGAAACATTGTTATTTTCGATTTGAGAATTATTTTTATTTTGAAAATTGTTAATTTGTTGTGCCGTCTTTTCAAAAGAAGAAATTACAACCCTGTCAAGCGGACGTTTTACCATATTCTTGCTGCATTCAAAAATAATGGTTAAGACTATAAAGGCAATTATTACCGCTGCGAACAAATTAAACCCTTCAAAGCCTCTGAAATTAGCAAAATAAAACACTACAAGCATTGCAGCCAAAACAGCTGTCGAATCAAAAATTTGTTTTTTAAATAATTCTTTTGAAATGTTAATTTTATTATCTACTTCTTTTAGCATATTCCACCCTTGAATAAAACAATGTATAATCTGAATATAATAATTATAACCTAATATAAAATATATGACAAAAAAAGTAATAATTATAGATGATAGCATAACTCAACTAAATATATTAAAAAACGCTTTTATCAAGGCGAATTTTGGAGTTTGGACTTTTCAAAACGCAAAAGACGGTTGGAAGGCGATTTTTGAAGTTGCGCCGGATTTAATCATAACAGACGCAATTATGCCTCAAATGGGCGGTTTTCAGCTAATCAGAGCAATTAGAGAAAATGAAAAAATTTCAAAAATTCCTCTGATTGTATACAGTATTCTAAACGATACTTCAGCAAAATATTACATAAAAGAAAAAATGTGCGAATATTTTTTAAGAAAAAACGATAATACATCAGAGCTTGTAGAATTAGCGCAAAAAATTGTTGAGAATTATTCCGTTGATGATGAATATAAAGCACAAATCTTAAAAGCAAAAAGTTCCCTGCCTAAGCTTGAAAACGATAAAGTTGAAAAAAATAGAGAAATTGGGGAAAATGAAATCAATCAACAGAATGAAAAACCAAAAGAGGAAGACTTTAGCGAGGATGAACTGAATAAAAAATTCAAAGAAAATTATGACTTTTCTTTTTGTGATGAAAAATTGATTTCCAATCTTTTTTTAATACTTTATCCTAAGTTTAAGTATGATTTAGCGATAATTTCTCTTTATTCTTTTGGGAAAAAGAAAAACACTGCTTTTTTTGATATTAAAGACATATTAATAAGCCCGATATTTCAAAAAAATATTTTAGCTAAATATGAAGCAAAAGACAGTATTTTATATAAAAAATATTCTCCCGAGCTAAAGACAATAGTATCAGAGGATGAATTTTTATCAAAGATTGAGTTTGTTTTTGAAAACAAAGATAATACAAAAATATACTGCGTATTTTATTCTAAAGAAAAACTAAAATGGCAAAATGAAAATAATATTGAAATTACAAAAAATCTTTTGGATGATTTCTTTAAGGCAAGATTTATCAACAAAAGCTCAAACTCTAATCAAACAAAAGGAATTGCAAAAAAATATCTTATCGATAACTCGGATTTATCGTATTCAAAGAAGCTTAAGCGTTCTGATTTGTCAAATTCTTATTTTGTCATAGTCCATATAAATAATTTTTATGATATTGAACCAAATCTTAATCTTGAAGAAACGGATATTTTTAATTCAAAAATAACACAAGGGATTATGAGCTGTCTTGATAAAGATGAAGAAGTATACAAAAATGAAAATGATGAATACAATGTTTTAATGTTTGCACCTGATGAAAATAAAGCGCTATACAAGCTAAACTGTATATTAAAGGCACTTGAAGGGATTGTAGTAAATAATCAAAAACCTGATATAATAATAAGTGCAATTAATTGTAATATTGATGGAAACATTGATATTGCTCAAGCTAAAATAAGAGCGAAAAACAATCTTGAAACAAATACAACGGAACAAAAAGTGATAATACAATAATGCAGCAAAATTCTTTAACATTTCAATCAAGTTCACAATTACAAACTAATGACGAGAGCGAAAACTATACTTTAATAGAAATCAATAAAAAAGTATGTGCGCTTAAAACGTCTGATGTACTTGAGATTACAAAAATTATGGAGCTTGAATATCCCAACAAAATGCCCTCTTGTGTTTTGGGGATAATAAAATATGAGCAAACTCCGCTTGCTTTGTTGGATATCAGAGAAGTATTCAAAAGAGAGAGAATTGTTTATGATTTGAGCGCTAAAATTGTCGTAATTGAAACAAATACTACAAAAACTTCAATAATCTGTGATAGGGTTTTAGATATTAAAAAACTTTCAAAAAATAAAATTCATAAGCTGCCTTATCAATCAGACACAAATTTTTACGATGGAATTTATATAAACAACGAAGAAAATATTTATCTTTTAAATATAGATAAAATTTGTCAATATATTGAACAACACCCTGAAAAATATGAAAACACGGAACCCGCTTCAAACTATATTGTTTCTGATGATGAAGCAAAAAAAATTTTGAAAGAAAGAAAAAACTTTTTAATTAAAGATATTCAGGATGTTCAAAATAATACCCCTTTATTCGATAGAGGCGTTTCCTTTTTAATTAACGGGGTTAAATATTATATCAACATGGCAAGCATAAAAGAATTTTACAAAGTCAACAATTCAAAATTTATTAAAGTTCCCAATACCCCCGACTTCATCTTTGGGCTTGTAAACATCAAAGGAGATTATATAACCGTTCTTGATATAAGAAGATTTTACTCTAATCCAAAAACAACAATAAAAGAAAAATCAACAATCATTATTCTTAATTCTCAGGAATATAAAATCGGAATATTGGCAGATGAAATTTGCGAGAGCATAAACGTTGATTTTGAAGAAATTCTGCAAAAAAGAATACAAACGCAAGAGGACGGTAAAATGTCCGAATTTGTTAAGGATAATGAAATTTATCAGGTAGTGGATATTGAAAAACTATTTCAAGATGACAGATTGACTATTGCATAATGCAGTGTAACAATTTTTGAGATAAACTCTTCCCCATTCAATAATTGCTTCGAGCTCTCCTATTGTTTCAAGTGCGCAGTTGTAGTCGTTTAAATAGTCTTTATCAATTTTTTCAATAAATTTTAATAATAAACTTGTTGTAATTAAACCAATGTGTTCATCTTTTCTTTGAGAGATTATTTTTGATAAATTTTCTTTGTGTTTTTTGAATAATTTTTCTATATTTGAAGTTATTGTTTTTTTAATTTTTAACTCGTTTAAAATTTTTCTCTCAAGAACAACCTCATCTTTGAATAAAACATATAAATCCAACAGCTTCAGTCTTAACTGCTCTGTTCTTTGCTTGAGATATTCAAGGTCATAGTTCGCACTAAAATTATCAAGATTAATTTTTTCAACAGGATTTAGATTTTCAACAAGCTCACTCAGGTTTTTGTTTTCAAACCCGTTAATTTGCGCTCCTCCCGTTGAGCAATTGTATAAAAGAATGTTGGGACTATCTTTTTTAACTTGTTTTGCAGCTTTTTCAAAGTAATCAATAAAAAGCGCAAAACCCGTTTGTGTCGGGATATCTTTTCCGTCTTGAGATTTTGTAGTATAGATATTGTCGTTGTAAAAATTTAAAATATTTTGCGCAGAAAGCCTTGCTCTTTCGATTGTCAGGCAGGTCTTTAAAAGAGAAGCTGCAAATTTTTCAAAATCTTCAACTTTTATAACATATTTTTTTAATTTTTCGTCATAAACGCACTCAAGCTGTTCATATTGGCTGTTTTTGGCATAGCATTTTCCGTCTTGATAGGCTAAGTCCTGCCCCACGAGAATTATTTTTTCAAAACCCATTAAATAGGCGCTCATAAAAGCACTATAAGACACTGTCCCTATTGTTTCAAGGCCATCATTCAACTTTAAGGAGTTTCTAAGCCAATCATTTAAAAAATTTCCCGCTGAAATATAGTTAAAAGTTTTTCTTGTTTCAAGATTAAAAAATGCGCAATTTGCAAATGCTTCGCAGATGAAATAATGTTCATTTGGGTTAATTCCCTCAAGATGTGAAGTTGTGTTTACGGTTTCAACGTTAACTATAAAATCAGGTTTTATGTTGTTTTCATTGAGGAGTTTAATTGTTGTATTAACCGCAAAAATTACAAATTTATCCTGATTATTTTTAATTATTTCTATATTTTTCTTTAAGGAAGGCCCTGAAGAAAGAACAATTGCGCATTTTTCTTTGTAAATATCTTTTAGAGCATTAATTGAAGGGTTTTTTGATATTTTACCGATATTATAAAGAGTATTATATACTGCATAAGGTGCTTTAAGAGTAAGGGTATTTTTATAGGCGCTGTGTGCACCTTGGGCTTTTTGTGCAATTGATACAATATCTTTTATATCATCTTCAAAAAGTTTTTTATAAGACGATAGAAAACTTACGGTAATTTTTGTATCGGTATTGGAATAAATTTTTACATAATCGCTCAATTTATCTTTATCAGAGCATAGAATAACGTTTTGTTCAAAAAGAGCGTCAATGTTTGCAATTGATAAAACGAGATTTAATAATTCAAGGTTTGGTTCATAGACTATTATCTTTGCTTTTTTAATTGTTTGAGCCATTGAATCAACCAGATATCCTAAACCAAGCCCGTATATAATTCTGATTGAGTTTGAATTATCAATATCTTCAAGCTTTGTTACGATATTTTGCGCTTCTTCAACGGCGCCAAACTCGCTGTGCAGCAAAGTATTATTAAAAAGAATGTTATACTCGCCGTTTTCGTTTTGAACGGGGCTGATATTTGACTTTTTATTATCAAACATTAAAATTTTATCACATAAGCTTTTATCATAGTTAGCTATATGACCTATATTTTTTAATAATACTTTATTTTCCATAGTCTATATGTTAGCATTAAGTTGTTAGTTATGGCAAATTTGAAAAATAAATTTTTAATTTTAATTTGTTTGTTAATACTGTTTTTTGTTAATTCAGTTGCGACTGCTAATGAGAATATTTCAAGAACAAAAATAGTTGATTGGGAAAATATATATAATTCTCTTGAAGAAGCGGATTTTGACTATATCTTTGGAATTGACCCCAATCAAACCGATGAATATAAAAAATATATTCACTCTCCTTATCCTCTTTTTAGAACGGGCGTTAATTTGGTTTTTAAATCTAAAACAATTCCTCCGGGGTACTATCTTTTAACTCCGAGAGAAAAAAATTTTAAAACTTACGTTCTGTTTAAAGAAAACGGCAGAGTGTCTTATGTTATTCCGACTTATGAAGTCGATATAGTGCCTGAAGCGTTCTATGATGAAAAATTTCCCCATAAAAAACCGACTTTAGGAGAAAAGATTGCAGCAAAGACAATGAAAACTATAGGAAACAAAAAAAATCAACGAACCCCCATACCTAAAGCTTATGTTGAATTTGATGATGTCGGTTATTATTATAATATGATATTATATTATGGAGAAAAGAAGTACAGTCTGATTTTTAAAAAAGACGAATAATTAAGCAAAGGGAAAAGATGAAAAATAAATTAATAATACTTTTTTTGCTTTTGGGAATAAGTGCAAATATTCCTGCTAACGCTGCAATATTCAACAAGTCGAATTATGAAGTTAAAAAAGTTTTAAAAAACCATACAAAAGCAATGGAAGAACATAACATTGAGAAGGTTTTAAGCTGTTATGACAAGGATTACAAAAGTTCAGACGGCTTTGATGTCAATGATTTAAAAGTTATGCTTGAAAAGATTTATAATTCTTATTCAAATATAAAATATAAAATTAAAATTAATCATATAACGGCCTATGACAACTGGGCATTGGTTCAAATGTCCGATGAAACAAAAGCAAGCGTATACTCGGACGCTAAAAAAACAAAAGAAAAAATGGGCAGATTGGAAGGAAAAAGCACCTATAATGTCTATTTGAAAAAAATCGGTAATGATTGGAAAATTATCCAAGACGATATTCTAACGGAAGAAACAAGCCTCAAATACGGAATAGCAAATAAAATTGATATGGATTTAATAACTCCTCCTTTTGTAAAAGAAGGCAGTGAATATGATTTATCTTTGAAGATGAATAAACCTGATAATATTGTTGCGGTTGCTTCAATTTCAAATGAAGAAATTGTTTATCCGCCGGATGATTTTAGCGAGAAGTTTAGAAAAATGCCCGAAACGGGAGATTTAGAGCGCCTTGTAAAAGCCAATGAAAAAAATCTTGATGAATATGCTATCGCCTCAATAGGTTTTACAAAGTTTACTCTGAACGAAGAAGAAAGAAAGGCAAGAATAGAAATTCTCGGTATGGCATACATTATGAAAAGAATAAATATGTATAAAATTAAAGAATTGGCGGAGAATAATTAATGAAAGATAAAAAAGCACTCATTTTTTATTTTTTAATGGGGCTTATACTTCTTGATTTTGGAAATCAGCTTAAAAAAATCAGCTATAATCCGTATTTTCAGCTAAAAACCAACCCTGTTTTTTCAATTGTGCACGTTAATAACTCAGGCGGAGCTTTCAGCCTTTTTCAAAACGGGGCTCAAATACTTGCGATTTTAGGAATAATCGTAATTTTATTTTTAATTTATTATGTGTACAAAAACATATCTTTTAAAGATAAATTTTCGCTTTTATCAATTACCCTTTTTTCCGCAGGAGTTTTGGGTAATTTGATTGAAAGAATAAAATTCGGATATGTTGTAGATTACATAAAGCTTAATTTTATCAACTTCCCCGTGTTTAACAGTTTTGATATAATGATTTGTGTCGGGATAATTCTTTATGTTATTTTCGTTTTGATTGATTTTAAAGGTTTAAATTTTAAATGGAAAAGGAAAAAACAACACAAATCACAATAGATGAGAATAATATAAACAAGCGTCTTGATGTTTTTATTGTTGAATATTTTAAAAATCAATATCAAAGAAGTAAAATTACCGATTTTATTAATAAAGAGTGTGTTTTTGTCAACTCAAAAAAGCAAAAAGCTTCTTATAAATTAAAAAATAATGATATTGTTTCATTTTCAAACGCTGCGCTTGAAGATTTTTTTAATGCTGATTTAGTGATAAAACCTTATGAATATAAGCTTGATATAGTTTATGAAGATAATGATTTAATTGTTATTAACAAACCAAAGCAAATGCTTACTCATCCGACAAAGTATGATAGAGATAAGACCTTGTGTAATGCTTTGGTTTATCACTGTAAAAATAATTTATCCGATATTTCAGGCTCGGATAGACGAGGAATAGTTCACAGGCTTGATAAAAATACGGCAGGGCTTATTGTTGCAGCTAAAAATAATGACTCTCATAAAAGTTTGGCTAATCAAATTAAAGAGAAAATCGCAAAAAGAAAATATCTTGCAATTTCTTTAGGTGAATTTAAAGAAAAAGAAGGTATAATTGATAAAGCGCTGATACATTATATTCATGATAATGTTAAAATGGAAACGGTATCTGATGATAAAGGTTTAAGTGCAATAACAATATATAAAGTTGTTGCACAATATAGGGGTGCTGCGCTTGTTGAGCTTGAGCTTAAAACGGGAAGGACACATCAAATCAGAGCGCATCTTGCTTCAATTAACCATCCTGTTTTTGGTGATGATTTATACGGGGCAAAAAGTTTTTTAAGAAGTGAATTTTCTAATTTAAAAACAACGCAGCAGTTGCTTCAATCTTATTATCTCACTTTTTTACATCCTAAAACAAATAAAAAAATGGAATTTACATTAAGCGAAAATCAATTCAGCGAAGATTTTATAAAAGTACTAAATTTTTTAAGGAGAAAAAATGAATATTAATTTGGAATTGTTTGATATTTGCTATATTTTATCGGGGTTTATTTTAGCAAGCGTCATATTTTCTTTTTATATTTCAAAATTAAAAAAAGAAATTAAGATGATAAAAAGACAATATGAAAAAAAATCAATAGGTGCCGATGACTCCGAGTTGAAAATTAAAACTCTTGAAAACAAGGTAAAAACTCTTGAAGCTGCTCTAAAGAAAAAAATAGAAAATTAAAAGAGCTTATTTAAAAGGGCTTATTAATTTTTTGTTAAGCTAAAATTATTAATATGTTAATAACCTTATATTTAGCTAAGGTTAGCTCTTTTTTGCGCAGTCTTTAGCTTTCCTGATTAATTAAAAATAGTGTACGATTTATTCTGTTTAGGAGATTTTCTTCTTCTTTTTTAATATTGCTGTTGCTGTATTGTCCTTGCTGCGTCGGGATATATCTTGAATAATAATTAGCGTCATACTTTAAATTTCCTAAAACTTTAGCATAATAATTGGTTGCTAAAATATCTTGGTAGCTCTCTTTTAAGGACTCGGAAGAGTTTTCATACTTTGTTTTTAAATTTTTAACATATAAATCAATTAAATTTACACACCCGTTAAAGCGCTGAATATCTCCTTGGTTCATAATGCAATCCCTTAAACTTTGAAGAGCAAATTTTGTTTTTTGAAGATCGTTAACATAATTAGAACTTTTCTTTTCTTTAACAATGACATCTAAAAACAAGGAATCATCAAAAGGTGCGGGTTTTAAATTTTCATCATCAATATCTTCTCTATCGGGGATTTTTGCTCCAATGTCATTTGTTGAAGCGGAATTTTGATTTTTATATTTAAAATCTTCTTCGATATCGGGAAGTTTTCCCCAATAACCGCTTGAATTTTCTTCTTTTTTGTTTTTCTTCTTGAATAAGTTAAACTTTTTACTTGTCGTTTTTTTGATATTATTTGTTTTATTTTCAATATTTGTCTGTATTTTTGTTTTTGGTTTTGCGTCAGAAAAATTTGAATTTGTGAAAAAATCTTCCTCGCAATAAGCAGAAGTTATTGCAAGGAAGTATAATAATATCGTAAAGAGAGAAATAAAAAATTTTTTCATACTAACCATCTAACAATCCCATTGCGGTTTGTAATAAATCTTTGTAACTTGACATAATCTTACCCGATAGGTCAAGCTGCGTTTTAGCTTCTTGCCAATATACGGCATTGGCTTTAAAATCAATATTGGAAAGCTCGATAAGACCGCTTCTTACTTCGCCTCTACCGATTACGGGTTTACCAGAGTATGCTGTTTCAACATATTGCCCCTGTTTAAATTCAAAAAGCTCTTGAGGATTGTGAAAATTCATTAAAGCGAGTTTAAATAAGGGAGTGCAGTCTTTTCCGTTATTTGCTTTTCCATACAGGATACCATCTCCTTTAATTTCAAATTCATCATATTTTCCTAAGTATTTTCCGTTATCAGGGTCAATCCAGAGTTTAATTTCCGTTGTAGGAACGGCAAGCGCACCGCCTTGAGCGATTGAATCTTCAAAAGCTTCATCGGATAACGACTTTGTGCCCGACATTATCTCGCCTTTATCGTTTAAGATATATCCTTGTACTTTAGAGCCGTCAGAGGCTCTATAGACTCCTTCTGCGTCAAATTTAAATTCGCCCAAGCGAGTATAAGAAACTCCGCCTTCATCGTTTCTTAAAACAAAGTAGCCGTTACCTTCCAAAAAAACATTCTCAGGTGAAGTCCCGGGGATTGCTTTACCTTGTCCCATATTTTTTAAAATTCTGTCGGGTACGGCTGAGTCAAGATATGTTTTAAACGTTACCTGATTTTCTCTATACCCCGGAGTATACAGGTTTACCATGTTTTCTGATAGAGCATTCATCCAATGAACGGTTGATTTTTGCGTATTCATTGCATTTATAAACATATCTCTCATAAAAATTACCTCTTTTTATTTTCTTTTTGGTTTTTATTGTTTTTATTTTCATCTTTATATTTTGAATAGCCTAAAGATGAATAGTTTATGTTTTCATCATCAAATCTCTGTTTTAAGCTTGGAATATTATTTTTTAAATAACTCTCGACTTCTGAGGTGCCCGGGATAAAATGTGCTTGAATTTTTCCTTCTTTATCAAGTTTTAATATAACCGTTATGTTATTTTCAAAATCAAGCCTTATCGGTTTTTTAGACTCCAGTGAAGATTGAAGCATACTTAAAAGCGGACTTGTTGCATTAATTTTTTTATTATTAAAATCGGAAATATTAAGTTTATCATCTTCAATTGTATAGTTAATTAAATTTTGTTGATTTAGGAGATTTATAAAAAATATTGCGTCATTTACCCCGATTTTATCAGCGTTAATATCAAACTCAGCACCGAAATCAAGCTCTAAAAATTTATCGTTTATGGCTGTTAGAGTGTCTTTTTCTTCTTTTTGAAAAAAATTTTCGATAATTTCTTGAAGCCTTTTTGATACGTTGTAAAAGTCGTTTTGCTTAGGCGAGATATATTGATTTTGCTCTATTTGAGCGGTTTTTTTATATTCATTATTTGGTATTTGATTGGTTATTTGCTGCATTAATAGTCCCGATTTTCTTTTTCAATTTGTTCTAACAGCTCTTGTTCTTCTTTTTCGTTTCTCTGTCTTATAAAATATTTTTGAGAGCCGATTTCATTAAGTTCTTTAAGCTCAAGCGCTTTTTGTTCTCTAACATATTCTTCTTTTTGGTTTTCTTTGTGTTTTTCTAATACATTTACTTCCTGTTCTTTGACTTTTAGAATTTCTTTTTCTTTATTTAGGTTGTCAATTGCTTCTTGCTTTTGTTGTTTGAGTTTTTCGTCCTCTTCCCAAAGATGTTTAATGAAATTATCATACTGTTCATACATCATAGGGTTAGCACTTCTCATTTGGTTTGTTAAGTCTTTAATTTGCTGTTGGTTTTGGATTATTAAAAGTTCAATTCTATCTACTTCTTCTTGAGCTTTTATAACAACTTGAAGCTGTTCTTCTTTTTTTCTTATTCTTATTTCTAAGATTTTTTGAAGTCTATATCTAAAAGGCATAACATTTTATTTGATAGTACAATTTTAGTTTACGGCATTGATTATCTTTTATTTAATAAAAATTTGAATAAAGTCAAAAAATCAACTAAATATATGATTTTAAATGAATAAAATATAGCCGATAATTTAATTACTATGATTAGGGGAAAAGTATTAAAATTTCTTATTCTTTTGAGCTTGTTTTTATTAACAAACTCTGCTTTAGCGCTTGAAAAAATCGGTATAATAACGGATACTCTTTTAACTCCTGTTAATTATTATAACGCATATTTTAGAACCCCTGAATTTTTTGCTTCAGATATCAGAAGCCAATTAATGAAAAAAGAAGTTGAAGTTATTCCGCTTGATGAAACCCAAAACGCCCTTAAAAGAGCGGGCTTAAGGCAATATGATTTAGAAGCTCTTCAAGGGTTGCAGCAAGGCTATAACCTTGAATATCCCCTATTAAAAAAGATTGCAAAAGAAATCGGAGTAAAAAAACTCGTTGTTGTAACAATGGGAATGGATGTACAGAGGGATTTTCTAAAAAACACCATTTGGAATATAGCTAACGTTTCAGGTACGGATGTAGTTAATCCGACTCATAGAGTAAGTGTTTATACTACTTTAGTTGATGTTGAGAATGAAGTTGTATTATGGGAGAGTATTTACGCCAAGAATATCAGAAACAATAAGTTTAAAAATCTTGATACAACAATTTCAAATAATTACGAAGGTATGCTAAGATTAAAAGAATACTCTAAATATATAAGTCCTGATATTGCTTATAATGTTAAAATGAAAATGCTGAATGCTAATTATGTTGAACCGCCAACATATATTACAAAAGAAAATCTTGTTCAGTATGCAAAAGACAGACATAATATAGGCTCTAAAAAAGAATTATCAGAAATCGAGCGAAAAAAATGGGATACAGAAAAGCTCAAAAATGACAGCAAACAAAATGTAATTAATGTTGCAAATACAACAAAAGAAGGCGCAGTAACTTTAGGCGGAAAAATTAAAAACGGTTGCGTTAATCTTAAAAACAAAATATTTAAAAAGAAAGTAGATTGGCTATAAATAGTAATTAAACAAATTGGAGGTAGTAATGGCTAAACCGGCTGACAATAAAGACAATAATCCGAATAAAAAACCTGCTCTTGAATTAAGTCCGAACACAATGATTTTACTTAATAACATTGTAGTTATTGTAGTGGTTGTGGTTGCGCTTATTGCCGCAGTTTTATTTTTAAATACATCCATGAAAAAAGAAATTGCAAAAGTAGCCCCCGAATCGGAACAAAGTCAAGATGAAGAAGATGAAGAAAAACAAGAAGGTATAATGCTTGATTTGGGCGATTTTGTGCTAAATTTGGCTGATGTAACCTCAAGAAGATATTTAAAAGTAGGAGTTGCTCTTGAAGTATCAAAAACGGAAGAAGAAGTCCTTGCTTCTGAGGCAGCGCCCTCATCCGGAGGACACGGCGGACACGGTGAAGCTGCCCCTGTTGATATTAATGCTAAAATTGCAAACGACATGCAAAGATATAAACCCGCTATGAGAGATGCTATTATTTCTGTTTTATCAAACAAAACTTCCGACGAATTATCAACAAATGTCGGAAAAGAAATTGCAAAAGAAGAAATCTTAGAGAACATAAACGCAATTTTTGAAGGTCAAAGAGAGGTAATGAGAGTAAGCTTCGGACAATTTATAATCCAATAAGCTTTAAGGTTTGATGATGGAAGAAAATAACAACGAAAATATTGATAAAATCAAAGAACAATCTTCAATGTTTAATTCTGATGAATCATTGAATAACCCTGACGAACTAAATTCAATGTTTGATGATAAACAGAATTTAAACGCTGCTTCAATGTTTGACAGCTCTCAAGACGCTGATGATTCTTTAAATAACTCAGCAAATAATTCCTCAATGTTTGATGAAAATAATGCGGATTTTAATTCTGAAAACGAAAATCAAGGTTCAATGTTTGATGAAAATAATTCTCAACCGCCTCAAGATTTAAACAGCCAAGACCAAAGCACTCAAGAGCTTGAAGATATTTCAAGCCCGCCTGATGAAAAGTTGAATAACAGCTTTTTTGAAAATAATACCGACAATATTGATAGCAGTATCGATAATAACCTTGACAATAGCTTTGACAACCCTGCTGATAATGATATTAATAATAAAGCGCAAAATGATATCAATGTTAATGTTATAGATGATACAGCCAATGACATTGTTAATTCTTCTGATAATTATGAGAAAGATGAAACCCCTATTGCTTGCGAGAGTTCAGGCTCCGAGCTTTTAAATCATGTTTGTTCAAAAGAACTTGTTACGGTTCGTCCTGTTAAATTTCAAGAATTTGCCGAAACTCCCCCTGTTCGCACAATTAAAAAAAATCTTGATATTATGCAGGATATTTCAATGCATGTAAGTGTTGAATTGGGAAGGACAAAGTCTTCAATAAAAGAAGTTATGGAGATGGAAAAAGGGTCTGTAATTGAGCTTGATAAAATTGCAGGTGAACAGGTTGAAATATATGTAAATGAAAAACTTGTGGCAAAAGGCGAAGTTATTGTAATTGAGGATAAATTTGGTGTAAGAGTTACTTCAACAAATGTTGCAAAACCTCTCGTATAGAATTATCTTGCAATTCCTGTTGCATCCAGTCCGTATATAAATACGTCAGCACCTTCCGTATTGGGGGCTTTAATACCGTTTACATCAATATATACCTGTCCCCAGCATTTAGCATTATCCATATTTTGAGTGTTTTTGTTATAAACTTTTTTTGTTACTTTTGTATTTGATTCTGGTTGATAAACAGCGGGACAATCTTTTATTGAATCGTATTTTTGAAAACCAAGAGCAATATCACCCGTTAATTTACCTCCGAGGGTTGTTGTGTCAGAGCAGTATTGCGTATATTTACAAAAACCGTCCGCTTTTTCAAATTTTATGTATGTTTTATACATATCAAATATATCGGCAATTTGTGCTTCTTTGGTTGAGTCGTCTTTTTTATAAGTCGTAAAAGTAGGTTTTCCTACAACCGTTGTAATAAAAGTTGAAGTAGGGAGGCTTGTTGTTTCGTTAGCTATAATATTGGCTGAAGCTTCTTCAAGAACATCTATTGCTTTATATAAAGAGGCTGTTTGTGTTTTTGAGTCAATATCCCCGCGTCTTATTGCGGATAACATAACAGTAGCAAGAATGCCTATGATAATTAAACATACAAGTATTTCCGCTAAAGTAAAAGCGTATTTTTTAATCATAACTACCTCTTATCTGTTTCTTATATTATATGTCATTTTTTAAGTTTGGCAACAAATAAAATGTTACATAATTTAAAAAAATAATACAAAAATTTGATTTAATGATAAATTGTAAAGTATGGAAACTTTATTTGAGGATGACTTTGTAAACGGCAAATTTTTGTCTTTTATGAAAGCTAAAATTGAACAGGAACAACTTGATAAGACAATTGATGAAATTGACTATCTTAACAAAGTTCAAAGTCATAGCTTGGATAAAACAATAAATACAATAAAATTAAATAAATAATGTCTACTCAAAACATATTCAAATATAGAATAAAACTTAAAAAAAATAATGAATTAAAATTTATATCTCATCTGGATTGGCAAAATTTAATCTTAAAAATTTTCAGAAGGTGTGAGCTTAAACTTGTACTATCCGAAGGTTTTAATAAAATGCCAAAAGTGTCTTATTCGCCTGCTTTACCAATATTTATCGAGTCCGAGTGCGAACTTGTAAATTTTCAAACCCATGAACCTTTAGATGATAATTTTTCTCAAAATTTTAAGAAACATTCACCTAACGGAATTGAACTTGTTGATTTGTATGATATCAGCAATAATTCAAACGAACCGAAATCGCTTGAAAAATATATCCAATGGGCTCAATATGAGGCTCAAGTTAAAAACGACAAAAAAAATATTTACAATTTAGAAAAAATAAGATATATTATAGAAAAGTGTTTATCTTCAAATGAATTATTCATGACGAAGAAAACCAAAAAAGGTATAGAAAAAACGCTAAATTATCGAACTTCCCTGAAATCCGTTGAGGTTAAGGATGACAACCTGCTTATTTTTACTTTAAAAGCAGGGCAGGATGAGAATATTCCCGCAATTAGAGCTGATGAATTTCTAAAGTCATTGTTCCTTAGGGATGATATTTTCAAAATTAAAAGGGTAAAGTTTTTCGATACCGATTTAAAGGTTATATAAGTTTAAAGGATTTTTAAAATTATGTCTAAAAAAATTGTAATTTCCGAAAAAGATAATATTGCAGCGGTTATTGAAGATAATAAAGTCTGTGAATTTTTTGTTTCAAAAGGCGATGTATTATTAGGTGACGTTTATTTATCCCGTGTGGATAACGTTTTACCTTCCATTGAAGCGGCTTTTGTTGATGTCGGAATGAATGACAAAATGGGCTTTATTCATGCCGATGATATTATGGGAAAAGGCTCTCTTAAAGAAAAAGTAAAACCCAATCAAAAGCTTATTGTTCAAGTTATTAAAGAGCCGACAGGTCATAAAGGCCCGAGAGTTACTACTTCTCTATCGCTCCCCGGCAGGTTTTTGGTTTTGCTGCCCGATGAAAAAGGGGTAAATGTTTCTAAAAAAATTACTTCTCAAAAAGAAAGAGCAAGACTGAAGTCAATTGTCAGCCTGCTTAAACCCGTAGGAGTAGGAGTAATAGTAAGAACGGAAGCGGAAGGGCAGACGGACTCGGAAATTCAAGAAGATTTAGAAATTTTACTTGAAAAATGGAATTCAATTGTTAATGCGGCAGATAGCGCTAATCCTCCCACATTGCTTTATAGAGATCAGGATTTATTATACCGTGTTATAAGAGAAGCATGCGACTCAACGGTTGAAGAAATTCTTGTTGATACTGCTTTTGCGCTTCATAGAACTACGCAATTATTGCAGCATTGGAATATGCAGGTTAAAGTAAGTATACACAAAGGAGGAGAGCCGCTTTTAGTTGCAACGGGTGTTAATAAAGAAATTTTAAGCGCTCTTAACACTAAAGTTAATCTGCCCTTGGGAGGTTATCTGTTTATCCAGCAAACAGAAGCGCTTACGGTAGTGGATGTTAACTCGGGTAAATTTACAAGCTCATCAAACCAAGCTGAAACTATTCTAAAAACAAATATTCAAGCGGCGGATGAAATCGCTCGTCAATTGAAGCTTAGAAATATCGGCGGAATGGTTGTAATAGATTTTATCGATATGGCTTCTCGTATGGATAAATTGGCGCTTTTAGAGCATTTTGAAATGGTTTTGGATAAAGATAAGGCAAAACCGCAAATCGGTCAATTGTCTGATTTAGGACTTGTTGAATTAACAAGACACAGACAAGGACAGAGTTTATCCGAAATATTTACAAAAAAATGCGATAAATGTCAAGGACAAGGTTTTATTATTGATGATTTGAAGTTTTCAACACCAACGGCAGTTGGAGAAAACAGAGCGAAAATGAACAAAATTAAAGGACCTTTTGGTTCTAACTTTAGCTCAAATAATGAAAATGCACAGTATTCCAATACAAAGAATTATAAATTTGACAAAAACCAAAAGAAAGATAAAAACAAAAATCAAAATCAAAACTTCCAAAATCAACAGAAAAACTCTGAACAAAATGCTCAAGAAATTACAAAAATTCAACTTAGCGAGCTAATTGACGATTTAATTAAAGATGTTGTGATGGATAATAATATCCAATCGGATGAACAAAAAACGCTTCAAGCAGAGCAAAAAGAACCAAAAGAACAACTGAGAGAAGAAGACAATATTCAAGAGCAGAATATGCCAAAGGAAAATCAAAATCCCGAGGAAAAACCTTTTGAAAAAAGCCCTGAACAAGGTATTGAGCAAGATATTGAACAAGGTATCGGCGAAAAAGGTATTGAAAAGAAAATTGAAAATTTTGAAAATACAGAGCAAAAACCTCAGCAAATAACCTCTCAGCATCAAAAGGAAGAGGTAGTCGAAACAAAGAAGCTTTCAAGGAAAGCAAAGAAAACTAAAAAGAAAGAAATTGAAGCAAAAGAAAACCTTGAGCTTGGCGCAAATCAGACTGAAAGCGAAGAAAAGCCTAAAAAAAGAACAAGGAGAACCAAGAGTGCTAAAACAACAAGTTAAAAAAGCTTTTTTGTTTGGTTATATTTTAATATTAATGTTTGGATTAAGCCCTTTTGCTTTAGGAGCGAGAGAAGAGCAAATCCCTGTTTTTCTTGACAGTGAGCAAAGCGAGAGAATTATTCACAGCAATATTCACGTTAAAGATAATAATATTGAACCTATAAACACTTCAAAAGTTAAAAAGGGTGTTGTTCCAAACCCCAAGCAGGAAGGCAAAAAAGTAATGTTTTTGTTTCTTAAAACAATGCTGATTGTTGCTTTTAGCTCAGGTGTTATTTATCTTGTTTTGGTATTTATAAAAAAATTTTATGGAAGTGCTTTTGTGGAAAACGTTGGTCAAGAGTATGACGCTTTTGACTTAGCCGCCCCTACAACGAAAGAGGATGCATTAAAATCTTTTTTGAATAAAACAAGATAAGGACTTCCCTCTTTTTTATTTTAGACAATTCAGACAGCTAAATAACTTTAAGCAACGCTATCTTCCTTTTGCTCTGAAGTATTATTTAATATTGTTTGTTCATCGGGAAGTCCTTGTGTTTTTAGCAGAATATCAACAATGTTCTTCATTTGACACTTAAAGGAATAACCTGCTTTTGTTATGGGACAAATTTCACAACGGCAGTTGATTTTGTAACATTCAAGCGCTTGCGGTGTCCAGTTTTGTACTATTGAATCTGAAATTACCCCGTTGGTTTGGCATACAAAGTATTCTTTGCTTATGGCTTTTCCATAATTAATGTTCAAGTTTTTCCCCTCAAGTCGTAGTAAATCTTGTATAATTATATTATGCACTATAATTGATAATTTTTCAAGCCTGTGTTTGGTGTTGCGCTCGGGTAATTTTTGCGTTCGGATTTCTTAAAGAAACGGCGGGGAAGTTATAATAACTTGTTAGGATGTTTTGGGGCTGCGAAGTGAAGTCTGTATCTTTAGCCCGCCGACATTAAAATTAAAGCAAATTATTTCATAAAGTTTTTACACATGGCAATCTTGCCGTTGTGCTTATTTCAACTCCTTAAATTAACCCTCATCCGACATACAAAACTTTTAAAAAAGTATTGCATTTTATTTTTTTTATTTATAAAATATTTCATGTCAGAAATCCCAACATCGAACATATAAAAAACAACTTTTGAAAAAAAGTATTTTTTCGTGTTCATTTTTTATTTTAATTTTTTTGGGATAACACCCCGACTCGATAAAATAACCAAAAATTACTAAAATTACTAAAGAAAATTACATTAAGAAAGGTAATAAACGTGGAAGAAAACAAAGAAATCCAAGAACAAGAAGTTGAACAAGAAACTGTAACACAAGCTGTAACAGAAGAAACAACTGCTCAAGAAACAGCGCAAGGCGCTTTTGAAGAAACAACCGAACACAAAAGACCTTCCAAAAAAAGCAGAAGAAGAAAAATCGAAACGGTTGAACCGACCGAATCAGAATGGAAGGAACAAGTTGTTCAAATCCGCCGTGTAACAAAAGTTGTAAAAGGGGGTAAAAAACTTTCTTTTAGAGCCATTGTTATTGTGGGAAATAAAAAAGGTCAAGTTGGAATGGGTGTAGCTAAAGCTGCTGAAGTTATTATCGCTATCCAAAAAGCAGTAGCAGACGCAAGAAAAAATCTTGTAAACGTACCTATTTATAACACAACAATTCCTCACATGATTCAAGGCCGCTCAGGTGCGGGCTCTGTTATCTTAAAACCCGCTTCAAAAGGTACCGGTGTTATCGCAGGTGGTGCTGTTCGTGCAGTATTAGAACTTTCGGGAATTGAAAACATCTTATCAAAATCTTTAGGTTCTAAATCTCCTCTAAACGCTGCAAACGCTGCTCTTAATGCTCTAAAATCTTTAAGAACATTTAAAGACGTGGCTGCAATAAGAGGTATCAGCGTAAAACAAATGTTAGGACAAAAATAATTTAAAGGTAGAAAAAATGGCAGATAAAAAAATAAAAATTAAACAGGTAAAAAGCACAATCGGTGCTTCAAAACAACAAATTAAAGTTGTTCGTGCTCTTGGTTTAACTAAAAAAGACCAAATAGTAGAACACAATGAAAGTGCTACAATTGTCGGTATGGTTAAAAAAGTTCCTCATATTGTAGAAATCGTAGATTAATAATTAGGAAGGTTTGAAAATATAATGTTAAATTTAGAAGATTTAAGACCGAATGAAGGCGCAACTCATGCTAAAAAACGCAAGGGCAGAGGTATTGCTTCAGGTCATGGTAAAACTTCCTGCCGTGGAAATAACGGTGAAGGACAACGTTCAGGCAACTCTCACAAACGTGGTTTTGAAGGCGGTCAAATGCCCTCATATCGTCAAATGCCTAAATTAAAAGGTTTTAAAAATAAATTCAGAGAAAATTCAGCTATAATTAACGTATCAAATTTAGCTAAATTAGACACTGAAGTTGTTGATTTAGCTTATCTTCAAGAAAACAATAAAGCTGATTATTCCGCTGTCGCTTTAAGAATCTTGGGAAATGGTGAAATAACTAAGGCTATTACGGTTAGAGCAAGTTATTTTAGCCCGAGTGCAAAACAAAAAATTGAGCAGGCAGGCGGAAAGGCAGAATTAGTATAATGCAACAAAATATCGATTCAGATAAAGTTGTGCAAAATTTAATGGCAAGTTGGCAAGCAAGCGGATTAAAGCAAAAGCTTATATTCACTTTTGCCATTATTGCCATGTTTAGATTTGGGGCACAATTACCAATTTTTGGTATCAACAATCAAGTATTTCAAAACCTTGCAAACGGAAATAACTTAATAGGCTTCCTTGATATGTTCTCGGGCGGCGCATTGGGTAAGGTTTCAATATTTGCGCTCGGTATCGGACCTTATATTACCTCCTCAATCATTATGCAGCTTTTGGCGGTTATTATTCCTTCTTTGGAAAAAGCGCAAAAAGAAGACGGCGAAGCAGGAAGAAGAAAAATTCAACAAATTACAAGAATATTTACGGTTTTCCTTGCTTTCTTCCAGTCGATTATCTTTGCGCTTGCGCTCTATAAGCTTCCGGGTGCAATCTCTCACGGGGTTAACCCTTTAATGTTCTTTATAGGCTGTACGGTTTCATTATCGGCAGGCGCTATAATAGTAATGTGGCTTGCGGAATTAATAACGGAAAAAGGGGTCGGAAACGGCGGTTCTCTGTTGATTTTTGCAGGTATTATCGCAGGTATTCCTTTGTACTGCAAAAATACAGCTATACTTGTTTCACACGACAGAGCCCTGCAATTTGGTCTTGTTGTTCTTACGGCAATATTTCTTGCTTCAATAATATTCATTATTATACTTCATGAAGCCGCAAGAAAAGTTCCGATTGTTTCAGCCAGACGTCAGGTTGGAAACAAGGTTTATGGCGGACAGAATACAAATATTCCCTTTAAACTTAATCCGGGCGGTGTTATGCCGATAATTTTTGCGGTTGCAATTCTTTTATTCCCTGCAACGGTGCTTGGAATAGTTGAACACATGCACTTTAAAAACGTTATAATTGCAAGCATTTTTGAAAAATTAAATATGGTTTTCGGTGTAAACTCAATAAGCTACTATGTAATTTATTTTGTTTTAATCGTTACTTTAACATTTTTCTATGCTTCAATTATTCCTTCAATGCAGCCTAAGGAAATTGCAAACAACTTAAAAAAATACGGTTCGGCTATCCCGGGGGTTAAGCCGGGAAAACCTACGGCAGATAAATTAAATGAAATATTAACGAGAATTACTCTAATCGGGGCGCTTGCGCTTGGTATAATTGCTCTTATCCCTACGGTAGCTACAAAAATTACAAATATTACCACTTTCCAAGGGATAGGCGCAACAAGCTTAATCATCCTTGTTGGTGTAGCTCTTGATTTCATTAATCAAATCAAAACTCACATGTTAGCTAAGAACTACGAAAGTTTCTTAAAACAATAAAGGTGAAAAAATGAAGAAAGTATTTATATTTTTAGGACCTCCGGGTTCGGGTAAAGGTACACAAACTTCAAGATTATCAGATAAATTATCAATTCCGCATGTTGATACGGGTTCGTTGCTTAGAAAAAATATTCAAGATAACACAGAACTTGGTAAAATCGCAAAAGGATATATTGATAAAGGGCAATTGGTTCCAATAGAGGTTGTTTCAGAGGTAATTAAAGACAGGCTTCAAAAAGACGACTGCCAAAACGGCTATATTTTAGACGGTTTCCCTCGCTCTATTGAGCAGGCTCAAGCTCTTAAAGATATTTTAGCAAGTCTTGATAAGTTTACTCTTAAAGATGATACTTTAGCTATCTATTTTGATATAGATAACGAAGTTTTAATTCAACGCTTGATAAATCGAAGAAGCTGCCCAAAATGCGGAACAATATACAATTTAATTTCTAATCCTCCAAAGATTATGGATTATTGCGACATCTGCGACACTAAACTTACTCAAAGAAAAGACGACAATGAGCAAACAGCTCGTGCTCGTTTTGAAACTTATGAGAAAGAAACGGCTCCCCTGTATGAATACTTTAAGCAATTGGGTATTTTAAGGGAAATTAAGGCAGATAAACCAATAAGCGAGATTTGGGAAGATTTAAAACAAATTGTATTTGAAGAATAATAAAAGTGCCTGATATTAACTATCAGGCACTTTTTATATAAATTTTAAACTAATTTTAAACCAAAGCTTTATATTCTAAAATAAAAACCGTAAATCAAATTACGGTTTTTTATAATATTTCCAAACAGTATACAGCTTAAATCATCTTATAAACCTTAAACTCACCGGGTTTTAATTCATTAAATGCAATTTCTCTCTCAATCGGCTTTTCAAGCGGTTTTTCTTTAAATTCGCATTTATTCATTTCATCATTTGAAAATTCAAAATATGAAACCAATTTTTTACCCTGTTTTAATTTAACGGTATTATTTTTTGTTGTTGCGCCTTTTACATTCTTCTTTTCGCAGTGACCGTCGGGAAATTGTACATCTTTTAGCTCGCTTGGCGAGAAGTAATTTGCAACAATTAAATAGGTTATTTGCTGCGTATTTTTCTTTTGTTTTTCGTTATCGGGAACAATTTCCCAACATACAAAACCGTTAGCGTCCTGATTATGCAGCACGGCTCTACCTGAATTAATGAGCTCATCTCGTTGAGCAAAGCGGTTGAGTGCATTGAATTTTTCAAAGAAATCCCATTCGTTATTTCTTATCATTGAAATTTCTTTAGATATAACCCTTTCGATTCCGACTCTTGTAAAGCTTTCGTCTCCATCAACAAAAAGTGTCGGGCGGGAAGCAAATTTACCTCCCGGTATGAATTTAATTTTGAACCATTTAAATAATGCCCCTTCCTCGCTGAGTTGTCCTGGGTATTGGTTGATTTCTCTAAATTCGCCATCTTGATTGTTATAAGTTTTCAAAATTGACAAAGGGTTATTTTTACCATTCTTTTGGTTGTATGTGGAAAGTCTTAAATTATCGTTTATCATCTGCTCGGGTGTTTTAATGCTTTGACAAACAATATCATCACCCCACAAAAGGTCAAATTTCATATCCTTGTGATATTCCTTAAAATATCCGTCCCAGAGCATATATTCGGCTAAAGTTGCGAAGTAGGGTATTCTTTTTTTAATATTTGAATTAATTTTTCCAAGAACTTTTGCAGGTATTCTATAACTCAAAGGCTGATCTTTTTTGTCTTGAGAAACTTCATCAACAATATGATCTATATGATCAACCCTAAAGCCGTCAAAATTATATTCTTTTTGAAGCATATCCGTATATTCAAGATAAAAATCTACTACTTCGGAGTTATATTTATTTAATTCAAAGTGATAGAAATAATATGGAGTTTGACAATCTAAATTTGCAAAGTGAGTTACATCTTCGCTTTTATAGTTGTAGTGTTTAAATATCGGATATTTTCTTCCTTTGCTCATCATATCAAAAACGGGAACGCCCGCAGAACACCAAGCACCACCGGGCATTGTCCAAAGGTTCTCTTTTATTAATTCTTTTATTATTTCATCCTGACAAACAATATCATCTTCTGTTTTTGCAGGTTTTTTATTAACTCTTGTGATAATTTCAAGAGCTTTCTTTTGCAATTCTATTTGTTTTTGAGAAAAGCTCATCTTATAAGAAACAAGAATTTTATACTCTTTTATTTCCGCTTCGATTTCATCAGCGATTTTTTGTTGAATTGCACTGTACTTTTTTGGATTTCCGTTTAAATTTTCAATATAGAGTTTTTGAAGCGCAAATATGTCATCTTCATTATATTTATTTTCCTTAACAAGTTGAGCGCATAAAGCATTCAAATAGCCTATTATATTTGTTGTTGCTTCTTCAATATCTATCCAACGGGCTACATAGGGCTTTGATAAAACAACCTTTGAAAAACGGGCTGTTTGAGGAAGAATATCATAAATTACAGGGTGATTGCAAAGCTGTGCAAGCTCTATAAACAATTTAACCTGTGCTTTTGCGTCAAGCCCTAAAAACTTCATTAAATTATCATCTTGAAGTTTTGAAGAAACATCCGTTGCTTTAGGCAGATATGCGCAATCAAATTCTCTTGTGGAAAAAGGAATCAGATACAATGTAGTTGGCATTATGCCGAGTTTTTCATTTCCGCAATCAAGCCCAACTAAACATTTAACCCAATCGATAAAATGTCCCGTGCATTCGCTTTGATTACCGTCGCCTAAAGCGCTTAAGGATAAAAGTTTAATGTTATGACCTTCGTGTTTAAACCAATTTGAATTTTTGATATTTTTCCTTGCAAGGACAGAAGGGTTTGTAAATTCAATAAATTTATTGTTTTGAATTGTTTTTGAATATTTCAGTTTTTCAATTAAGCAAAAAATCGCTTCTGCGGAATTTAATTCTTCCAAAATCTTGTAATGCGGATATGGAAGATAGCCATATTTTTCGATTATCTTAGAAAGATAGTCTTTTCTATCTTCTTTAATTTCATCAACTCTATATATCTGAGCAATTTTTGCAAGTAAAACATCCAATTCTTTTGACTTAAAATTTGCTTCATTATTATTTTTCTTTAATAAATTTAACATAAAAACCTCTATCCCCCATAAAATTATTCTATCAGAAAAAAAACAATGAAACTTAATTGATACAATATTTAATATTTTAAGATTAGTTTTTGTTTAAACCTGTTTACTTTAAGCTATAGCAATATATCATACTAAGATTATATTTTTCCTAAAATCGTAAGCTTGTATTCAAGAGCTATTTCTTCAAAGCTGACAACGGGAATATCCATAAAAAGTTGAGAAACAAGTATAAAAATTATTTGCCTGTATTGATGATTTGTGATTATAATTGCGTTTTGTTCAATTATATCTTTTTTAAGCTCTTTTAAAACTTTTCTTAATTTTGAAAATTTGGACAGGTCTATTCTTACGTTTGAGTCTGTTTCGTTCGTTTGTTTTTCAAGTAAACTCAAAGTATCTTCATCAATTTCATAGGCAAAAATTTCTTTGTCTTTGTTTGCAACCGAGTTTGAAATCTGCCTTGCCATAGAAAGCCTTAAACGCTCTAATAAGTCCGACTTGTTGGGGTCGTCTGAAAAATCATTCAGTTTTTCAAAAATATAGACAATATCTTTAACCCCAACCCTCTCTCTAATCAGTTGAGTAAGGATATATTTAAGCTCTGAAAGGCTTAAAAAATCTCCAACGGTTGAATCGGTTAAAAATGAATTTTGAGTGTTTAAATAATCAATATATCTGTTTAAGTCGTTATAATCAAAGATTTCATCAACATGAGAAATTGAGTAATATTTTAAATAATTTGCAATATATTCGGCAGCTTCAAGTCCTTCCACCCAAAAATTTGCGCAATCTTCTTTTTTAACCCATATTATTTTTCTTTTTGTCAAAGGGTCTTTTTCTTTAATTGAATGTTTTGGTGCTTTATCAACATTCAATTCATCCTCATAAAACATTATATAGTTAGGATAAGCCTTTGAAGAAGCAACACTTACCCCATGGATATTTATTGTAAATTCGTATTCATCAAGCGAAGAATTTTCAATGAATTGAACCTTAGGAATAATATAACCCAACTCCTGTGTTAAATCCTGTCTTGTTTTAACAACTTGAGAAAGAAGGTTTTTCTCGTTTGAAAAATCACAAACGCTGTAACATTCGCTCGACAAGCTTATTGATAATTTTTCTTCGCCTAAAAACTTCGCCATCTTAGACGGCGCTAAGACATCTTTTAAATCTCTTTTTAAGTCATTAAGCTCATCTATATCTTTTTTAATTTCATCGTTTAAAAGTTCTCGCTCGGTGTCTTTAGAGCTTTCTAAAAATTTTTTAACACGTTCGATTTTTTCTTTTTTATCTTTAATTTTTTTTTGAAGATTTAAACAAAGCTCGTAAGGCTCTTCTTTAGAATAAAGCATACGCTCAACAGTGCTTCTGAAGTTGATAATATCATCATCAACTTCATCGGGTGCGTTTTCAACTTCTCTTACAAAAATACAATTATAAACTATTTTTGAATTTTGCTCTGCTTCATATATTGAATACAACTCCCAGCCCGTAGTTGACATCGCATTAAGTGTATTTTCAAGCAACGCTGTTTCATCCGTCGGGATTGATTTTATAGAAAATTCTTGTCTGAATTGTTTTGCCATATTTATATATTACCACGTAAAAAATATTATGATATGATTAAAATATTAATTATGGGGTAAATTATGAATTTTACTAAAAAATATTTGGATTTTTGTTTCAATAAGGAAAATTTAATTGCGCTTTTTGCTCTTGTTTTAAGCGCTTTTTTAATTTTATTTTTTGACTTACGTGAAATTTATGAAAACAGTCTTTTGGAAAATGTTCAGCTAATTATTCTTTTTGCTTCTTTTATATATTGCTTTAGAGCTAAAAAATATAAAATATTTTTTCATATTGTTGCTATGGTTGTTTTTTTGATGTTTCTAAGAGAAATAAGCTATGGCAGAGTATTTTTACCAAAACCGCCCGGAGGCGGGGTTGATGCGATGTATCCGTGGTCGCATTATAAATATGGCTTTTTGGTTGATTATATTGTGGGTTTATATATAGCGGTCGGCACATTATACGGAATTATTAAAAAAGTTTGGATTGATATATTTGAAATTGTTAAAAATATAAAATTTCCTTTTTGGAGTTTGTTTTCAGGCTTAATTTGCGTAATTATTCAAATTGTTTCTGAGGGCAAATTTCATAATTCATGTATTGAAGAAACAGCTGAGCTTGTTTTGTATTGCTTAATTTTTGCTGTTATCGCAATATACGTTAAAAAAATTAATAGTCTTGAAGGAAAATAAAATGTCTGATTTAATTTTAATTACAGGTGCAGCAGGATACATAGGAAGTCATTGCGCCTTAGCACTTTTAGAAAAGGGTTTTAAACTTGTCATTGTTGATAATCTTTCAACGGGGCATATTGAAACAATTGAAACATTAAAAAAATATGGCTCGATAAAATTTTACAATAAAGATTTGATTAATCTTTTAACACTTGACGAGGTTTTTAAAGAGAATAAAATTGAAGCGGTCTTTCACTTTGCGGCATATTCTCAAGTTGCGGAGTCGGTTAAAAATCCGAAAAAATATTATGAAAATAATATCATAGGAACGCTTAATCTGCTTAGCAAAATGCTTGAATATGATATCAAAAAGTTTATATTTTCTTCAACTGCCGCAACTTATGGAGAACCTAAATACACTCCGATTGACGAAAATCATCCCCAAGAACCTGTTAATCCTTACGGAAGAACAAAACTGTTTATTGAAAAAATTTTGGATGATTACGATAAAGCCTACGGCTTAAAATCCGTAAGGTTAAGATACTTTAATGCTGCGGGAGCTGACAGCAAAACCAGAATTGGCGAATGGCACAACCCCGAGACGCATTTAATTCCGAATATTTTAAAATCTGTTTTTGAAAAAGGAAAAACCTTTGAACTTTATGGGGATAACTATAACACTAAAGACGGCACCTGTGAAAGAGATTATATAAATATTGAAGATTTAATCAATGCGCATATTTTAGCCTATGAATATTTATCGAACGGCGCAAAAACAAACTTTTTCAATCTTGGTTTAAGCAAAGGAATTACGGTTAGAGAGGTTTTTGAGAGTTGCGAAAAAATAACAAACAAAAAAATTCCTCTAAAAATTATGCCAAAAAGAGAAGGTGACCCCATGAGGCTGGTTGCGGATAATTCAAAGGCGCAAAAAATTCTAAATTGGAAGCCTCAAAATAATCTTGAAAAAAGCATAAAAACCGCTTATGAGTGGGAGAAAAAACTTCAGGGAAAGGAGTTATAATATAAAGTATTAAGTTTTGTAAAGAAATAATCTTTATTTAGCAATTCAATAATTTAAATATACTTTATATATATGTAAGACATAAATAACCTCCCCCTACACATAAAGTTTTATATAAAGTTTTAACCTCTCCATTAGCGAGAGGCTTTTTATTATTTAAGGGTAGTGGTTTATAAGGTGAAATTTTATAGCGAAGATTTGTGGGTAAAAATTTGGCAAAAATTACTCACAAATAATTTAGCGTTACCTCTATTACACGCAAAAAAATTTGTGGGTAAAAATTTGACAAAAATTACTCACAAATAATTTAGCGTTACCTCTATTACACGCAAAAAAATTTGTGGGTAAAAATTTGACAAAAATTACTCACAAAATTAAAAATCTGTTATAATAAATTTATAATTACTATTAAGGAGCGCTAAAAATGTCTTACACACCATCTAAACCTAAAGCAATCAGCGAAATTGAAGTTGATTTTTCTTCTTTAATTTCTTTAATGGGTATGGCTCATAGTACCTTATCTAATTATAACGGTGCGCTAAGTCATTTAGTTAACCCTGAAATTCTTTTAGCTCCAATGACAACAAAAGAGTCTGCAATGTCATCTCAAATTGAAGGTACGCAAGCAACATTCGCTGATGTTATGCAGCATGATGCAGGTGAAAATTTTGAAGTTTATAAGAAGAACGATATTCAAGAAGTGTTAAATTATAGAAACGCAATGGCTTATGCTGTTCAATTGCTCAATGAGCGCCCTTTTATTCATTTGAATATGGTTCGAGATATTCATAAAGTCTTGCTTCAAGGGGTTAGAGGGGAAAACAAAGCAAGGGGGGAATTTAGAAAAATTCAAAATTGGATTGGTGAAAAAAATTGCCCGATTGAAAAAGCAAGTTTTATTCCGCCCGCACCTAATGAAATAATTAGTTATTTAGATGAATGGGAAAAATTTATTAATTCAGATTATGTTGATTTATTGACTCAATTAGCTATTGTACATGCGCAATTTGAAATTATCCACCCTTTTTTAGACGGCAACGGAAGATTAGGGCGCTTATTAATTCCCATATTTTTATATTCAAAAAAATATTTATCTTACCCGATTTTTTATTTGAGTGAATATTTTGAAAAACATAAAGATAATTATTATAAATATTTAAAAGGAATAACCCTTGAAAACGACTGGCAGAGCTGGATTAAATTTTTCTTGGAGGCAATTGTCAATCAGTCTAAAAATAATATATCAAAAGTTAATCAAATTTTAGAACTATATAACAGAATGAAAAATATTATTCTGCAAACAACAAAATCTCAATATTGTTCAAATATTATTGATACAATGTTTTCAAAACCGATATTTACAACAGGCATTTTTTCAAGTATGACAAATATTACAAACAGAAAAACCGCAAATTTAATCTTGCAAAAATTAGCGGAAAAAAATGTTATAGTTTTAATTCGTGAAGCAATCGGAAGCAAGGGAAATCTTTATTCTTTTCAAGAATTGATTGATATTATAGATAAGGATTAAGTTATTATAAATTAATTATAGGGGTTGCTTGCGATATAGAGTATTTTTTAAGGTGATTGCTTAGGTAATTGTTTAGATGTTTATTTAGGCGATTGTTTAGTTAATTGTTAAGTTTTGTAAAGAAATAATCTTTATTTAGCAATTCTATAAAAGAAATATACTTTATATATATGTAAGACATAAATAACCTCCCCCCTACGTATAAAGTTTTAACCTCTCCATTAGCGAGAGGCTTTTTATTGCCTGAATAAGAGGTTTTATTGTTTAAGTGTCGGCTTTTATCTTCATGTTTAATTTTACTTTCATCTTTCAATAAACATGCAATCGCCATAGCTAAAAAAGCGGTATTTTTCATCAACTGCCTTTTTGTATGCGCTCATAACAAAATCCTTACCTGCAAAAGCGCAAACAAGCATAATAAGCGTTGATTTGGGAAGATGAAAATTAGTTATTAATTTATCAACCGATTTTATTTCATAAGGCGGATAGATAAAAATATTTGTTGCATCTTTTGTTGCAATGATTTTTCCATATTTTTGAACTGTTGCTTCTAAACACCTTAAAACCGTTGTACCGACTGCAATTATTGAAGCACCTTCTCGCTTATTTTCAATTATTTCTTGAGTTTTAGATGATATTATAAAACTCTCAAAGTGCATTGTATGATTTTCAATTTCGTCAACTTTAACGGGCATAAATGTTCCTAAACCGACGTTTAGAGTAATGTATGCAATTTTTACACCCTTGTTTTTAATTTTTTCAAGCAATTCTTTGCTAAAATGCAACCCTGCGGTAGGAGAAGCAACGGAGCCAATATTTTTTGCAAAAACCGTTTGATAATCATTTTTATCTTCTTCGTTTGCATTCCTTGAAATATAAGGAGGTAGAGGAATTGAGCCGTATTTATCTAAAAGAGAATAAATATCATCACCGCTATAAATAAGCTCAACCACAACTTTTGGGATTTCATTTTCAGAGTTTGCGCTCAACCTTTCAACAAGTTTAATTTTAAAATCGTCGCTAACTTCTAAAACCTCGTCACCAGCTACTCTTTTAGCGTTTTTTGTCAAAGCTTCCCAATGATTATTGTTGTCAAGAGGGTTAAGCAAAAATACTTCAACTTTTGCTCCCGTCTTTCTTTTTGCAATAACTCGGGCGGGATAAACCTTTGTATCATTCAAAACAAGGATATCATCTTTTTTTAGCAAGTCTAAAACATTATAAAAATAAAGGTTTTTAATCTCTTTGCTTTTTGAATTAAGATACATCATTGCGCAATTTTCTCTATCTTTAAGAGGTTTTTGAGCAATTAATTCATCAGGCAAATAATAGTTAAAATCATTTGTTTTAAGACCCATATCTATTCTTTTAAATCCAATTGTCTTGCGGCTCTTACTTCATCAACTCTTGATACGGGAGTGGTTTTTGGGTAATCGTGGTAGTTAGCACCATCTTTAATTTCATTAGCAATTTTTTTCATAACATTAATAAAATTATCCAAAACCGCTTTTGTTTCGCTTTCTGTCGGTTCAACCATAAAAGCCTCATGGACAATTAAAGGAAAATATATTGTAGCGGGGTGAATATTATCATCCATTAATCTTTTGGCTATATCAAGCGTTGAAGTACCCTGCTCTTTTTTATCCGTATTATCTATAACAAATTCATGGGCGCAGTGGCAATCAAATGCCATTTTATAATCATTCTTTAAGCTGTCTTTAATATAATTTGCAGCTAATACTGCGTCAGTTGAAACATCTTTTAGGGATTTACCCATCATATAAATATATGTATAAGCTTTAGTTAAAACATTAAAATTACCGAAAAAAGCGCTGACTTTACCGATTGACTTAGGATAGTCATAATTTCTTTTATACATCCCATCAATTAATTCAATTCTTGGAATTGGAAGATATTTTCTCAATTTTTCAACAACGCCGATTGGACCTGCACCGGGGCCTCCGCCTGCGTGGGGAGTTGAAAAAGTTTTATGAAGATTTATATGAACAACATCAAACCCCATTAATTTAGGGTTAGTATAGCCCATAATAGCGTTAAAATTAGCACCGTCATAATATAATAAAGAGCCGTTATCGTGCATTATTTTTGAAATTTCCGATATTCCATCGTCAAAAAGCCCTAAAGTATTGGGGTTTGTCATCATGATTGCTGCAATATCGCTATTATATTCTTTTACAAGCTCTTTTAATTTTTCAATATCAACATGCCCTTTGTTGTCTGATTTTACTTCAACAACTTCAAACCCGCACATTGCAGCACTTGCAGGGTTTGTTCCATGGGCATTATCGGGAATTATAACCTTTTTTCTTAAATCGTTATTATCTTCAAAATATTTTTTAATAACCATCATCCCGCTAAATTCGCCATGAGCGCCTGCGCAGGGTTGAAGGCAAATTTCATCCATGCCTGTTATAATTTTTAAATAGTTTTGAAGCTCATACATTAATTTTAGCGCACCTTGGCAGTCAATATCATCCTGATTAGGATGAAGATTTGAAAACCCCTCAAGACGACTTACCCATTCATTAACTCTCGGGTTATATTTCATAGTACAAGAACCAAGCGGATAAAAACCTTTTTCAATACAGAAATTTTTATCAGATAATTCTTTATAATGCCTCATTAATTCAAGTTCTGTTTTATCTTCGAGTTTAAGCTCTGTTGTTCTTTTTTCCATATAACCCCACGTTAATGCTATATAAATAATTATATAACAAAATAATTAAGATTAAATTTAATTCCTTAATTTTTGTTTTAAACAACGAAAACCCTCTTATTTCTAAGAGGGTTGAAAATCTTTTTGCTTGATTCTCGTGTGAAAAGGTTAGTGTGTTAGTTAGTGTGTCTTGTGTGTGAAATCCACTTTATAAGGGGGAGGTATTTATGTCTTACATATATATAAAGTATGTTTTAATTATAGAATTGCCTAAATCAATTAATTTGTTTACATAACTTAACAATTTCCTAAAGCAGACAAATAGCTTGCTTTTTAGAGGTGCAACTAAAAATATGTTAACTTTTGTAAATATTATATATATTAAAGCAATTTTCAATTCAAAAAATACTTTATTTAAATATAGAATTAATACGGAAAAGTTTAATATGATAGGCGAAACAGCACGAGTACAATCTCAAGAATACCAATTTTTACAAGCAACAAGACCTGAGCGCAAATACGGCGAAGCTTCACAATCGGCAAAAGAATATAAAACGGCTTCAAAAACCCCCGAAAGTTATCCTCAAAAGAAATATTCGATTGATGATTATAATTTAGCTTATGCGGTTGCTAACGGCGATTATAAAGTTACATCGGGCAAAAATATTTTTATACCTCAAACAAGCCCGATACAACCTTTCGGTACGGAAAAAAGCCCTTCAGGCGATAAAAAAGCATTACTGAATACTCATATAGACAGTTTCCAAGAAACACTGGATAGAGAATACTCAATCAATAACACATTAAAATATGTAAATGCAAATGATGGCGAAGTTCATCCGATATACGGCGAAGACGAACATGAATTATGTTTTGTATCGTAAGCTCGGCACAAAAAATTAAACAAACGTTATAAAATACGAAAACGCTGCTCGATTAAATAACGTTAACAATAGAAAAGAAAAGGAATATGGGATTAGATTAAAAAAGAGTTGATTAAATATCAACTCTTTTTTTGTTCCTTGTGTTTATTAATGTTTTTCTAACTCTAACTAAATACTTTAAATGAACTTTCAATATTACCTTCAATAACCTTAGAAACGCTGTCCATTTCTGTTTGGATTGCATTTCTTTCCGTTTCCAGTTCGTCAAGTTTCATCTCTAACATTTTATCAACTTTTTGAATTTTAGTCTGAACTCTTTGATATTCGGCTTCTGCCGCTGCGTCGTCGCTTTTATCGTATTCTTCCGTAATTGCGCCGCCGCCGATTGTTTCCCATCCTTCGGTATTAAATTTTTTAGTTACGTTAACACCGTCAAATTCATCATTATATGTTGCAAAATAATATTCACCGCTTTTAATTGCGTCTTGGAAGCTATCAGCGTCATCAAGCCCTTCAACAATCATAAAATCGCTTTCGCTGAACATCGGGGTTTGTGAAATTTCAGTCGTAGCTTCTTCTTCGCTGCCTTCCTCGGGAGTTATTGTTTTTGTTACGGTTCTGTTATTTGCCTGAATTATTGCATCTCTATCTTTTTCATTTGCTACAATAATCTTATTTCCTGAAGAAGAAACAAGAAATAATTTTTGAGATGAAGAGGAGAGCCCTTCTTGCTGTTGATTCATGAAGTTTTTATAGTTGTTATAGGTAATATCAACTGTTTGCTTTTCTGCTCCCATGAAGCTAAAGGTTAATTTGCGGTTGGTTGTCTGGTTTTGATAAAGCGTTGTAGCTTGATCAAGCTGATTTGACAACTGTAAACGCTGAAAATTTATTTGTTGAGCTTCGTATTCAACGTTGCTTTTCCTAGCTGTTAATTGCAAAAACCTTGCTTGGCTTGCAGAAAGCCCCATGGCTCATTCTCCTTAAACTTTATTGTCTAACAATATATATATCGGCAAAATCAAGAAATACTTTAAATAAGTGAGCAAAAAAATTAAATTTTTGTTACATTTTGTAATATAATATTTTTATAATATTTACTGGACTTTTTTAACAAAATCATTAAATTAAAACAGCAATTCAAATAAGAAAATTCATATTTCATACAGTTAAACCAAAAACAATTAATTAGCTCAAGAATACAGTTTTAGTGACGTTTGTTAATCTAAGGGGAAGATACAATTTAAATATGTTTAGTGCGCAAATCCAAAATTATATAGATTCATCAAGCCAAACCCAAGCTTATAATCGGATAAATGAACTAAATAACTATATCAATTCTTTTTATCCGGCAAAGCAAACTTCAAAGGAAGATAAATTATCCGCTTTTCAGGAAATCTTAGCCCAATCAAAAGCACAAACAAATTCAAACAGTGTTTTTAATCTTGATTTACCTCCGAATATTAAAGAAATTAAACCTCTTCCTTTCGGTTCTCTGTCGAAAATTAAATTTGGCAATAAAACGGATAATTCCCCCGTTTCTAAAACCAAAGCGGCAATTTTAGACTATGTAAAAGAAGCAAGCGAAAGATACGGAGTGGATGAAAAATTAATCAAAGCTTTAATAAAACAGGAATCAGGGTTTAATCCTAACGCCGTATCAAGCGTCGGCGCCAAAGGGCTTATGCAGTTAATGCCAAAAACAGCACGGGCTCTTGGTGTTCAAGATGTATTTAACCCGAGAGAAAATATAGATGGCGGGGTGAGATATCTAAAGCAAATGCTTGATAAATATAACGGAAATACAATTCTTGCTTTAGCTGCATATAATGCAGGTCCGGGGGCGGTTGACAAGTATGACGGAATACCTCCTTATAAGGAAACTCAAAACTACGTAAAATCAATTTTAGCTCAATATCTGTAAACGATAAAGGAATAAAAAATGGATAAGATTAATCAAATAAATATTTTTAATAAATCAAATATTCCTCAAACGACGGGCGGTATCTCATTTTCTGATGACACTGTTCAACAAAAAAGCTTTAAGGATGTCGTTGTTGATATGATGTCCGAATTGAATGAAGTAACAAATAAACCTCAAAAATTAGCACTTGACGCTATGCAAGGTAAAGCCGATATCCATGACGTTATGAGTGCAATTGCTCAAAGTGAACTAACCGTTCAAGCAGCTACAACGGTGACGGGTAAAATCCTTCAAACGTATGAAAAAATCATGCAAATTCAGATTTAACCTTAATTTTAAACAACTATAATAGTATAATTTAATTATAATTATATGGAAAACTTTGACCTAAAAAAATTAACGGAAAATAAACCGCTTCTATACACAATAATAGGTTGTATAGGAGCTGTTGTTATAATGTTTTCCATAATGATAGCGGTAATTATAAATACTTCAAACTCATCAGGCAATGCTTCGCAGGATAAAAAAATTAAAGCTGCCGAGCGTGTAATAAAAAACGACCCCGTAACCTTGTTTACAACGGATAACGCAGGTAAAGCACTTGAAGTTCAAGCACTTCTTGCAAGAGAACAAATAACTGCAACAAAAGTAGATAACGGTTCTAAAGTTAGTATTGTTTTAAAAGAATATACAGCCGACCAAAGAGACAGAGCTCTTTTGACAATCGTTAAAAGCGGACTTTTAGATGAGCACACGGGTTTAGAAATATTTGATAAAGGCGATTTTACATCAACAAAAGATGATAAAAAGATAAGGCTTGTAAGAGCAATTAACGGAGAATTAGCAAGACTTATAAGAAAAATTCCGCCGATTGAAAACGCTCAGGTATTTATCTCAATCCCGGAGCAGACTTTCTTCTCGCAAGACCAAAAGCCGATAACGGCAACCGTTCAAATAACAATGCCATCGGGCGAGCGTTTGGATAATATGAAGGTAAAAGCAATATCTAATTTGCTTTTAGGTGCTGTTCACGGACTTGAATCGGATAATATTTCAATAACCGACACAAACGGAAATGTCTATAATTCAATCATAGGCGCTTCTGATGACGCAATAGCAAAAATTGAAGAAAACGATAAATACATGCAAACAAAAGTCAATGCTCAGCTTGATAAAATATTGGGTAAAGGTAACTATATTGCTACTGTTTCAACGTTTTTAACTCAATCACCAATTGAAAAATCAAGCATAGTATATGACCCTGATAAAAAAACATCAATATCGGAACAGGAATTTTCGGAAAGTTTAGGAGATAATCATAACGACTCAACGTCATCAGGCATGAACCCCGTTAGCGTATATGTTCCCGACGGAGTTAAAGGAAGCGTACAGCAGGGAACTTCCTCTCAGGATAGAAAATACAATAGAACCGCAACAGAAACTCAATACGGAATATCTAAAACGCAAATAAACGAATATTTAGCAGCAGGAATAATTGAAGAAATATCAATAGCGGTATCAATTGAAGAAAGCGCTATTCCTTCAAGTATGAGCCTTTATGAGCTTAAAACATTAATTGCAAATGCCGCAAGTCCAAAGGTTTCACCCGATAATGTTTCAATTGCTTTTGTTGAATCAAACAGCCTTGTATTAGCTCCCGATAAGGAAAACGAGCTTCCGCAGGTTGAAGAATCAGGTAATCCCTGGTGGGTTGTGGGTGCTGTTCTTTTGTTGGGTCTTGTTATGGGATTATCTCATATCGGTAAAAAAGTTAAAACGGAAGCCAAAAAGCAAGAGCAAGAGCTTGAATACTTAAGACAAGTAACCGCAAATCAGGAACAACAGCTAAAAGATGTTACTCAACAGGCAACAAGTTTGATTGCCCAGCAGGAGAAAATGGCTCAAAATATGATTGAACAAAAAAATCAATATACACTCGCTCTTGAACAGGCAAAATCAATGGCGCAATCAAGGTCGAGCGTTCCTCGAGGAGATTTGTTTGACGCAATCAGCGAATTAGAATCGGATTTTAATTCAATTGACGAAAATGAAGCGATAGAAAAAATTAAAAACTGGATAGAAAGCGCATAAAAGGAAATATGGCACAAGGAGACTTAAAAAGTTTTGATTATGAAGCGTTCGCAAAAGACTTGTCCGAACAAGCCAGTCAGGTTGTGCCCTCTGATATTGAGAAAGACGATAAAAAATTTGTAATAGAGCTTATATATCGTTTTTGTCAAATGGCGGGAGAAGCTCTTGTCAAAGAAGAAAATTCAAAATTAAACGCTCAAGAAGCAAGTCTTGTTACTCAATTTATCGGCGAATGGATTTTCCATAAATCAATTGATATTATAAGAGCAAATATTGATATGCAGCACCGTGAGGGCATTCTTCAAAAAGTTGCTTTCACTGTTTTTGATATTGCAAAAAAAGCTGTTGAAAAAGGTATACCGCAGGAACAATTAATAAATCTTGTTGAAGCACAGGTAAAAAAGAGCTTCACAAAAGCTCTTGAGGACTTGGAAGCAAGAGGAATTTTATCAAAACAGGTTACGCAAAACGCACTCAGCCAGTCAAACATTGATACAATGGCGATTGAACAGGTTGAAGAAGAAACAAGAGAAGAAATTCTTAACATGAGTGACGCTAAAGTTATCAAGCTCGCTTCTCTTGCCGTTTTAATCAAAAACTTTCCGCATGATAAATTGAAAAACGTTTTACAAAACTTTGATAAACCCGAGAGGGATGTTTTAATAAAATACTTAAAAATGCCTGATTTAGAAGAGAAATTGGATATGAAAGCAACGATTAAATGTTTTGAAGAAATTAAAAACACGCTGCCTGAGGCGGTTGTCATAAGTTACGAAAAAGCATTCAAGAAAATGTATAAAATTGTAAAAAATTCGGATAAAAATAAAATTTTGAATATTATAGAGAATGAAAGACCTGCGGTTATGGAATATGTATTATCCTGCTACGGCAGTAAAAGAAAAAAAATTCCGGCTTATATTGCAGATGTAATATCTAAATATTTAGAAGAAAAAGTTTCATGATAATAAGAAAAAAAACAGATAAATCAAAAGAAGGAACATCCTCTCAAAATATAATAAAACCAAACTCTAAAAGAAATATTATAAAAAAAGAGGATTTAAATTTTAACAAAAAAGAGCAAATAAAAGAAATTGACCCTAAGCCCTTAAAACAGGAAACAAAAGAAAACCAAACGCAGTTAGAAGATTTTGAAAAAATAGATATTTCAAACATAGATTTTAAAGAAAGAATTGAAAGAAGAAAAGGGGAAAGAAGAAGGGGCTATCGAAGAATTGACGAAAGGTCTTTAGTTTCAAGAGCACAACAGGAAGCCCATACAATTAAAGAGCTTGCGGCAAGAGAAGGCTATAAAACGGGGCTTTTGAATGCTCAAGGGCAAATAGAAGATATAAAGTCTGCAATTGCAGAATTTTTATCTTCAAAAGATAAAATGTATGAAGAGTTTTATCCACATATTATGGAAATTTCTTTTGAAATTGCAAAAAAAATTATTAAAAAAGAAGTGGAATTATCTGATGAAGTATTGAAAAATGTTATTATGTCTGTTTTGGATGAGATAAGCTCTGATACTCAAAAGATTGAAATTAAAGTAAATTCAACCGATTACGAATTTGCAAGCGCTTCAATACCCGAGTTTATGGAACATAAACAAATTCAAGCAAGAATAATCGTTTCAAAAGATGATTCAATTGAAAAAGGAAGCGCAATTGTAATAGCAAATAACGGAGTAATTGACGCCGATTTTAAAACACAGCTTGCAATTCTGCAAAATGCCTTCGGTATCTATACGGGAGGGCTTTAGGTGGCAGCAGCGGGTAAACAAGGCGGAAATCCTGCTTCGGAAATTCTTCTGGCAGGGTTTGTTATAGTTTTAATATTAATCCTACTTTTGGAAATGCCTTCTTGGGTTATTAACTTTTCAATAAGCTTCAATATTACTCTTGGTATTGTCTTATTGATGATATCTTTGTATGTTAACAAACCCCTTGAACTTGCCGCTTTTCCATCCATTCTTCTTATCGGAACGGTGTTTAGGCTTGTACTATCCATTGCTTCAACAAGGCTGATTTTATCAAAAGGAGACGCAGGAGAGGTTGTCGAAGCTTTTGGAAATTTCGTTACGGGCGGAAATATGGTCGTTGGCGGTGTTATCTTTTTAATTATCACAATTGTTCAATTTATGGTAATTACAAAGGGAGCTGAGCGTATTGCGGAAGTTTCCGCACGTTTTGCGCTTGATGCCATGCCCGGTAAACAAATGACAATTGACGCCGATTTTAACGCAGGTTTAATTTCTCCTGATGAAGCGGTAAGAAGAAGAGAAGAACTTCAAAGAGAATCAAGCTTGTATGGTTCAATGGATGGTGCAATGAAGTTTGTAAAAGGTGATACAATAGCAGGTATTATTATCACTTTAATTAATATCATAGGCGGTTTAATTATCGGTATTATATTAAACGGAATGAGTCCCGAGGACGCTGTTTCAAAATATACCATCTTAACAATAGGTGACGGTTTATCTTCTCAAGTTCCTTCTCTTTTAATGGCTATTTCATCAGGTATAGTGATGACCCGTGCAACAGGGGGCGGTGTTGCTTTGGGTTCCGATTTGGCGGTTCAAATTTTATCAAAACCGACAAGCTTATTTTTGGCTTCAGGGTTCTTGATTTTAATTGCACTGTCTTCTCCTGTTACGGGTTTACCCTGGTTTCCTTTTGTTATATTTTCTGCCGTTTTAATTATGGGAGCACTCTCTGTTTTGGTTAATCAGGATGTTCAACAGCAATTAGGGCAATTGGACGCCGTTAAACAAAATATGCAGGATTTGGTTAACCCTAATAAAATGTATGAAAGATTAGGGGTTGATGTTTTATCTCTGCAAGTTGGAGCAGGATTGCTTGTTATAGCAGACCCCGAACAAGACGGGCAATTATTGGCTAAGATTGCAGCCCTGAGGCAAAGAGTAACGGATGATCTCGGCTATATTATTCCAAACATCAGAATTATGGACTCATCCGCAATTGGAGATAATGAATATCTGATATCAATTCGAGGTAACCCCGTTGCAACGGGAACGGTATACCCGGGTAAACTTATGGTAATAGCCGATCAATATGAGGCATTGGGTAAAAAACTACCTGAAAATGCAATAGTTTCGGTTGAGCCGACGTTTCAATCGCAGGCTTATTGGCTTAATCCGCAACATATCGGAAAAAATGATAAAATTCAAGCGGTTGATGCCGTTGATGTTATTGTTACGCACTTACAAGAGTGCGTTAGAAAATATGTTGATGAGGTAATGACAAAAACGGATGTCTTAAAGCTTATGGAGCTTGTTAAATCCCAAGACCCGACGCTTGTTAATGACCTTGTACCGACAATTATTTCAACATCCGATTTAAGAAAGATTTTTGTTAATTTAATAAGAGAAAAAGTTTCAATTAAAGACGTAATCTTTATTTTTGAAAGATTATGCGATTATGCAAGATTTTCAAAAGAACCCGATATTTTATCCGAAAGATTAAGAGCGGCGCTTGGAAGGCAAATTTGTCTATCTAACGCAAATAAAGAAAAAGTTTTATATGCTCTAACTTTATCTGCCGAATGGGAAAAAACACTTGACGATTCCTGCCAAAGAACTGAACTTGGTACAATGTTTTTATTAAACCCAATGCAAGTTCAAGAGCTTATTGAGTCAACCGCAACAACTCTTATGCGCTCTCAAAGCGCAATCGGTGTTCAGCCTGTAATACTTTGTTCTCCAAGAATAAGGCTGCCGCTTTATCAAATGCTCGAGCGCCATATACCTACAATTGTCGTTATATCATACTCCGAATTGATAACAGATATTCGAGTAGAGGCGATTGATACAATCGGAGAAGGATATTAGTTGTAATATTGCGCTATATTGCTTAAGATAAAATTACACCCCGTACATAATTACAAGAATTTTTGAACTGTACCCCTAAAAAGCAATTAATGAATTATTAAAATTAAAATTTATACAAAAAGCATTCAAAAATAGAATGAAAATAACTTAAAAACTCAGATTTAAAAGAAGCAAAAAAAATTATTCAGAATATATTCGCAACTAAAGATGGTGTATTACGGATAATTTGAACGAATTAAGAAGTGAAAACCGCTTGGGTAATGCGCCAATAGAAAGTTTCTTCGGATATTTAAAAGATAAATTAGAATATAAGAAATGTAATATAACAATGAAAGATACTAATGGGGGTTAAATAAAATGACACCTTTGAGTTTAAAATTATTACTTAAGTCCTGCTGATTACCCCCCCCTTTTTTTTTAGCGGGTGCAGCTCATTTTTGCCTAATAAAATATATTAATACATTTAACTGAGTTGAATTTTATAAAATAAAAGCCACACTATATCTTTCGACAAAACAGCGGCAACTTTACAATTAAAAAACCTCCAAGGTAAAATTTATACCCGCAACATTTGCCTTAGGGCTGCTATGTTTCCATCCTGACCCGGTTGGGGCAATGCTGCGCCATAAAGTTTTACGATATCATCGACTTTTTAATTTTCAAACTGCAACCGTTATTGCCTCACGATATACTCTGCACCCGACATTGGCTTTCGGTCAAGAGGAAGCAACCCCCCGTGAAGTGTGGCAATAGTATTGTAGCATAAAAATTTAAATATTTTAACTTATTGTTAAAATTCATAACATTTAGAATTGAAGGCGCCGGCTTAACGGGTATTTTGCCTAACAAAATATTACTTTTTAGCCCACCAATTATAAACAGGTATTCCAAGCAAAGTTATAATTAGCCCGGGGATTGTATAAGCAGGCTTAAACAAAGTTAAAATAATTACAATCACTGAACAAACAGCAATAAAAACAACAGGGATAAAACTCGGCACACGATATACATTTTGTGTATTCTTATACATTTTTCTCATTTTAAAAATACCAAAAATTGTAATAATGTAAAATATTACCGACGAATAAAGCACATAATCAAGAAGCTGAGCATAATTTCCCCAAAGAATCAGCATGCAAATCCAAAAACATTGAAACCAAAGCGAATTTTGAGGAACCTTTGTTCGTCTTTCGATATAGGCAAGTTTTCTAAAAAACACTTTTTCTTTTGCCATTTTATAATATACTCTTGAGCCTGTTAAAATCATTCCATTGGCACAGCCAAAAGCGGAAATTGCAATAATAAGAGCGATTATACCGAGAGCTTTTTGAGGAAAAATATTCAGAAACATTTGCGCAACAACAATATCTTCAGGGGATGTTTTAATCATCTCAAGACTAAGGGTTGATAAATAAATCATATTCAAAAGAAAATACAGCCCCACAACAAGCGCTGAACCTATAAAAAGCGCTTTTTTAATGTTTGTTTTAGGGTTTTTAATCTCGGAAGTTATAAAAGTAACATTATTCCAGGTGATTGAAGCAAATAAAGCGCCAACTATGCTCATTGAAACAATTTTCAGGGTATTAAAATCTAAATTTATCGAATTATTCGCCAAAGAAAAATTAGAGCTCAAAATATCCGCCCTAAAACCGAAAAACACCCCGCAGATAATAATTGCAACAATTGAAGCGACTTTTGTAAAAGTGAAAATGTTTTGAACAAAAACACCTTCTCTAATTCCTTTTGAATTAATAAACGTGATTAAAATTACCGTAAATATTGCAAACAACTGCTGATAAGAGAGTGAATAATTTAAAAAAGTAAAAACTTTGTTGGAGTAACTTAAAATCGGAAAAATTAACCCTAAAAATTTTGCCATGGCAATATTAACGGCAGCCAAAGTACCCGTTTGAATAACAAGAAAAAGCGTCCAGCCATATATAAAAGCAAGCTTTCTTGAGAATATTTTTTCAAGATAGATATATTGACCGCCTTCGTCAGGTATGGTTGAAGAAAGCTCTCCATAGCATAACGCACCGAAAATTGTAATCATGCCTGCAATTAGCCAAGTGAGTATTAAAAGAATTGCGGAATTTGTGCCCCTTGCAATATGGCTTGATACAATAAAAATCCCGCTTCCAATCATTGAACCCGCTACGATTGAAACTGCGTCTTTAAGATTTAGAGTTCTTTTAAGTTCAGACATATTATGATGATAGCATAAAAATTTGATTAAGGGGGTTGATTTTATAATTTGTGATATAATAAACTAAGGGTAAGCCCTAAAGCTCACTCTTCCTTCTCAAAACAACGTCTTGCTAAGACCAAATGTTTGAGAAAGGGGGTTGC
>CANPYC010000015.1 GCA_947587615.1 Candidatus Gastranaerophilales bacterium
GTTTCAGCAATTAACAATAACTATGATATAAAAACAGCCGCTCTTAAAATTGAGCAGGCAAATATTAACGTTTTAGCGACACGTGCGGGGCAGCTGCCTACAATTGGAATTGGTGCAAGCCCTTTTTTAAATAAAATGCCCGCAACAACAAAATCCGAAGGTTCTTTTGCTCTTCCTATAATCGCTCAATACGAGCTTGATTTATTCGGAAAAAATTGGGACAAAACAAAATCTTCAAAAAAACTTCTTCAAGGGGTAAAGTATCAGACTCAAGCTGCTGATATTTCAATTTTATCGCTTGTTGCAACAACTTATTATAATGTAGTTAAATTTGATAAATTAATTGAATTGCAAGAAAAACTCGTTAAAGAAAGAAAAGATATTTACGACCTTAAAAAAGTGTCAAATGAAGAAGGGATTGTTTCTACATCTGATTTAATTTTGGCTGAAAAAAATTATGTCTTAGCTCAGAATGATTTACTTGACTATCAAAAAGCAAGACAAAACGCTCTTAATGCTCTTGCTGTTTTAATCGGAGATAGCCCTAATAACATAAACGAATATCAGAGAATTTCTTATGATAATTTAGCCGATAAATTCAATATCCCTGATGAAATAAGCTCTGATATAATAATTAATCGTCCTGATTATAAGTCAATCGAAAAACAACTAGAAGCGGCAGGGCTTGATGTTCGAGTTGCAAAAAAAGAATTTTTACCCACATTTGATATTCTTGGCGCCATTGCATTTTTAGCAACTTCAACACTCGGTTCAATGGATTGGAAAAACGCATTTTCAATTCTTGGTATAAGCGGAGATTTACCGATATTTACAGGTTTTGTTAAAACTGCAAATTTAAAATTGAATAAAAATAAATATCAACAACTTTTAGAACAGTATCAGAAAACAAACCTTGTTGCTATTCAAGAAGTTAATGACAGTTTGTATAACTATAAAACCGATAACGAAAAGCTTGTAAATAATACTAAAGCTCTTAATATCCAAAAGCAGGATTTCAAATTTGCAAATTCAAAATATAATAAAGGGGTAATTTCTAAGCTGGATTTACTTGAACAAAAAGAAGCACTCTTGTATATGGAAAAAATAGCGGTAAGTACAAAGATGGATTGCTATGCCGATAAAATCAGTCTGTATAAAACAACGGGTGCTCGAATATAATTAATAAATATTATAATGATTAAATTTATAAAAAAATATTTTGTCTTTATTATATTAACAATTTTTACTTTTTATGGCTTTTTTGCGCTATATGACATACACAAAAAAGCCATGATTGTATACAAAGATAAACTCGAAAAAGCAAAAATAAAAAAAGAAAAATTTGATAATTGTAAAAAAATTTTTAAATTAAATAAATATGATGAAGCTCTAACCTGCTTCAACAAATTAAGCAAAGAATACAGCGATTGCGAATTAAGACACTATATCGGCTGGATTTATTTAAAGAAAAGAAAATATAAACAAGCGCTTTTAGCTTATCAGTATATTTCAGATAACGAAAAAGAAAATCAACAATTGTTAAATACAGCCAATAAAGAAGTTAAACTTCTTAAAGCTAAAATTGCTGAGCTGAAGCGTCTAAAGCGGCATGACATAGGTAACTATTTTTCAGACATCGACAGATATGCACAGTGGGAAAATCCTGAAAATATAATTGTTTATATTGATAACAAATATCAAAAAAAGGAGCTTTTAAAAAAAGCGTTTATGGAGTGGGATAATCAAATGTATAACATGATTAATTTTTCCTATACGGATAATGAGGAAGAAGCTGATATAACGGCAAGTGCAGAGGATTTAGGCGAACTTAGAAAAGCGGCAATAGAGTCGAAAGCCGAAAGTGCGGAAGTTGCGGTCGGCTTAACAACATCCAAAACCTATTTTTATTATAAAAATCCCGAAAAAGAATATATTAAACACTCAAGAATAATGGTTGCATACAACGATGAAAATAATAAACCGATAGAAGACAGGGAATTTTATTCAATAGCGCTTCATGAGATTGGTCATTCAATCGGCATGATGAGCCATAGCAAACACTACGGAGATTTAATGTACGCAGGTACTTCAAGTATTGCTCAACAATTTGCTCATCTAACTAACAGGGATGTAAACACTATTAGAAAAATTTATGGCAACATATAATTAAGGTTAAATTATTTTTAAATAATGTCTGATAAATATTAAGTTTCTCAACATCTAAAAGCAGGATTTTATATTTATTAATTCAAAATATAATATAAGTAGTTTTAATTTAAAACTATGTTACTCAAAAAAGTACCGTAAGTATAAAGATGGATTCCAAAACATATAAAAACAGCCTGTACAAATCGGCAGGTGGTTGTATATAATAAAAGTATGATTGAATTTGTAAAAAGACATCCGCTGTCTGCAATATTTATTATTATATTAATCATTATTTTCGCTGGTGTTAATCAAAGAATTGCTCAACTTGAAAAACGTGCGCAAATGGAAATGGAAAACACACGAAGACAAGTTGAATTATGCAAAAAAAATATGACATTAAAAAAATATACTGAAGCAATCTCTTGTTATTCGGATTTAGTTGAAAAATATGAAAATCTTGAATTTAGATACGGTTTAGGTATTGCATTTATTAAAAAGAAACGATACGGCGAAGCGCTTGAGGAGTTTAAATTTATAATTGCACATAAAGACGAAGTGGAAGATGAAAAACTTTTAGAAGATTCAAAAAAGCAAATTGCGCTGATTAAAAAAAGACTTTCTCTTCAAAAACAAGCAAAAAAACAAGACATAGGGCACTACTACTCGGATACAAAAGACTTTGCAGTTTGGAAAACGCCAAAAAACATTAAAGTATATATTAATGATTCTTACGGAAAAGCAAAACTGCTAAAAAAAGCCTTTGATACTTGGGATAAAATGTTATACGGAACACTTGACTTTACTTATGTTGACTCAAGCGAAGATTGCGACATATCAGCAACCGCAATTGATATTGTAGATTTATTGGAGCTTGCAGCTCAGCAAAATCGTTCTGCAAATTCTATCGGCATGACATTAACCCAAACTTATTATTATAGCTTAAACAAAGATAAAGTATATATGGAAAAAGCAGAGGTAATGGTTTCTTATAACGATAAAGAAGACGTTGAACGTGATGATGTTGAATTTCTCTCAATAGCCCTTCATGAAGTAGGGCATTCAATCGGGATATTATCTCACAGCAAAAAATACGGAGATATAATGTATCCTGATGAAACAGGTGATATTCATGAATACTGCACATTGTCCAATCGTGATATAAACACTGCAAAAAAGCTCTATGGAAATATCTGATTAGATATATTTTTCAGCATTTTTTAGCGCTTTATCCGCATTTGACATCATATCGTTATATTCTTTTTGCTGCTCTTGCGTCAGAGTTGAAGAGCTTGCAACAAAGTCGCTTGAAGGAATATAAGTTGCACTGTCAATTGAATTTGTGTTATTGGTTGGAGTTTGAGTACTGTTAGTACTTTCTTTGGTATTATTCAAAGTATTTTCTTTTTTTCTTGAAATTAAATTTTGATTTAGTGAACTAATTGTTCTTTGCTGATTTTGAGGCTTTAGTTGTACTTGATTATTTGCTTGAGTTTGATTATTTACTTTAGTTTGAGTATTAGCTTGAGTATTTACTTGAGTTTTTGTTATATCTTTTCCATCAAGCAAATCTAATAATAATTTAGGATTTTTTTGAATAAGAGCTAAGGATTCTTGATTATTTTGCAGATTTTCAAGCGCTTTTGGATTTTTTTGAATTTTATCCATCAGCTCGCCTTGAGTTATTCCAAGCTCAGGTATAACTGTATTTTTTTGCGCTTCAAGCTGTTTTTTTTGCTCTTCTTCCTCTTTATTATAGGGTTTTCCAAAAACTTTATGAATAGCGCCCTGTATCGGTTTAGAGAATTTAGGCGAGAATACAAACATTACAAGAGCAAACCTCAAAACACCGCCAAAGAGTTTTGTAAGTTTGTTTCCGGAATTTAGCGCAACACCGTTTGAAACTTTATCAAGACCCATGCCAAAGAATTTACCTACTTGCTTTAAAGCTTTTGTTGCAAGTGTTTCACCTTTTAAATTCTTTAAACTTGCAAGTCCGTATGTTGTTGCAAATGATAAAGGCATTGAAATTGCAAATGAGCCGAGAGTTGAAATATAATCATCCGCAACGGTTGCAACTTTTTGTTTTTTCGTTGGTGCGTCTTGAACATTGTTGTATAAATTCATAATAGGTATGCACAAGAATGCACCAAAGCCTGATTTATCATTAACAAAGTTTGATACGGATTCTGTTGGAACAGTAAGCGATTTTTGAACAAGTGAACCGACTTTTGTATTTGCTAAATCTCCGCTAACAACGTTATATTTTATCAATGCGTCACCGAGGTTACCTCTGCAAAAACCTTTCTCGGACTTAATCAGACCGAGTTTTTGACCGATTGTATTAACTATATTAACGGGCCACCAAGAGCTCTGTATTCTTGAAAGACCTGTATCTTTCATATCTACATTTATAAAATTTTTAAGCTCTTTTCCTTTTTCACCTTTTTTAATTGCAAGGAGTACATCCAGTAAGTCTTGTTTACTTTGGCAGTTAAATTTTTCATAAATTCCATCGGTAATTAATTTACATAATTCTTTATTATCTAATTTATTTTCTACATTGCTGCCAAGTATTTGGTTAGCAATTTCTTCTGCTTTATCACCAACCAGATGTTGCAAAATGTTCTTTGCTGAATTTACATCTTTTATACCACTTTCTTTGAATGCTTTTTCAATAACATCCACGGGAGTCATTGCAAAAATTGTTTCAAAACCTTGCCCTGTACCTCTTGCAAGGTTGAGCTTCGGTTTAGCTTTATCGGTAGTCAGTGCTTGAGCTAATTCTTGTCCGATTTTTGTTTTTTTAGCAGCATTTACTAAAGTATTTTTGCCTTTTTTGAAAAATCCCGCTATTGCACCATAAGTCTTACCTAATATGTTATTGCTATCGCTTAAAACCTTATCAACTTTAAGCCCTTGTTGAGCCATAAAATCAGAAGATTTATTACCCAAAACAGCAAGACCAACAACGGTACCAAGCGTAAGACCAACAGACTTCATCAATTTTTTAGGGTCTTCAACCCCAAAAACATTTCTTAAGGTTCTATAAATCCAATTTTCTTTTACTTTTTCCTGTGTCTTGTTTTTAAGCTCGAGTGTATCTTGTTTTAATTTTTCTTTATCAAGCGCAGCAAAATTTTGATTCTCCTCAAATTTTTTTTGAAGCTCTTGATTTGAAACGTTGTTAACATTCGACGCTGTTGAATTATTTATAAATAAATTTGAACTCATAATTCTTATAAACCGGAAAAATAATAAAAGTTGCTATATTGTTAAATAAATTTAACTAAACAAGGCGATATTTTTTGTCGTATTCGCCGACTTTATTTATTATCTCACTAAAAAATTTAATAATAGCAGTATGATTAATCGTTGTTTGTTTTGTCATTTTCTCTCCTTTAAAAACTTAAATATTCTCCGATATAAATATAAAGTTTTTATTTGAGAAAAAATTGCCCTAAAAATTGTTTTTATTTAAAAGACTTAATAATATCGGATATTTCATCAAAACTATAACAATCATTAACAACAAAAATTTTCATATTTTTATTTAATTTTTTAATATCATCTAATGTTGTATTATCCAAAAACACTTCTTCATAGTTATCACCCGTTTTTTTGAGCATGACAGAGGGCAGGATTAAATTTTCAATATTTTTATCCTTAATTGTATTAATTATATCTAACCCCGTAATTAATCCTGCAACATTAATTTTATCGCCAAAAAAGCCATTTTTAGCAACTAGCACCTCAAGCTCTAAGTTTTCAATATTAATTTGTTTGAATAATTTTTTAAAGATGTTTGAAGCTGTTTTTGCACTTAAAACGGTGAGTTTTGTTTTTGATTTAATTTTTTTTGGTAATTTTTTTAAATTTTTATAAAAACTATCTTCTAAAAGTCTTATTGCGCCCACTCCATCTTCAATTTGCAAAAAATCACCGTAATATTTTTTATCGGGTACATCAAGCCCTGCTAAAACAAAAAATTCGTCTGATGCCATAATTACCTGTTTTTTAAACATTTTATTATATTCTTCAACAATTTTTATTGTTTCAAGGGCAATTTTTTTATCAACCGGTTTAAAATCTTCCTTTCTGTATTTTGAAATCCCTAACGGTACAACTGCAACGGATTTTACTATGCTTTTAAATTGCAATAGAGAAAAGAGTGTTTTTTTCAGCTCCTCGCCGTCGTTATAATTCGGGCATAGAACAATTTGAAGATGAAGCTTTGTTTTAATTTTTTTAAATCTTTTTAATTGTTCTAAAATATCTGCTGCTTTTGGGTTTCTTGTCATCTGCGCTCTTAGAATAGGGTTTAGAGTATGCAAAGACACAAAAAGAGGGGATATGTGATATTTTTCAATTCTTTCCCAATCGTCTTCATTTAAGTTTGTAAGGGTAATATATGTCCCATCTAAATAAGATAATCTCCAATCGTCATCTTTTACATAAAGACTTTCTCTTAAACCTTTGGGCTGCTGATCTACAAAACAGAAAATACAGTGATTTGCGCATTTTTTAACATTATCAAATACAGAGCTTGTAAAAATAATTCCTAAATCTTCATCTAAATCTTTTTCAATTTCATAAAGTTCTTGTTTAGAATTTTTATGCTCAACTAAAAGATTAATTTCTTCATCATTAATAATAAAACTGTATTCGATAATATCTTTTGGCTGTTTAGAATTTATTTCAAGAATTTTATCACCCGATTTTATGCCGATAGCATCCGCAATTGAGTTTTTTATAACATCTTCAACAACCATGGTAATTTTTTTCATAATAATTTAATTAATTCGCTTAATTCATTTATTGTAATATTAACAGTTCTTTTTTGAATTTCATCAAGAGTTATATAATCGTTTTTTAAGCCTTTTTCAAGTTTGATTTTATATAATTCAAGATGATTTAATAAATTTTGCTTAAATTCAATTAGCTCGCTAACGCTTAAAACACTGCTGCAAAAAAGAAGAATTTTTGCTTCATTTAAGGTATGATAAGGATTTTTATTTTTATAAGAAAGCAATAAATCGCACAGGTGCTTTTTTCCAAGTTTTGTAATTGAATAGGTTTTAGATAGCATGCCGCCATCTGTCATTTTTTCGCTAAATTCAACGCAAGATATTTTTTCAAGTCTTTTAAGAGCAGGAATAATTGTACCGGAGCTTGTTTTGATGTATGCAAAAAAGTATTCGTCAATTGTTTTGGATAATCGATAAATTGTTAAGTCATATTTGTTAAGAATATATAAGATTATTATTTCAATCATGTTTTAATCTTATCATGGTTTTTGATATATTTATATTAAAATTTAATTAATAAATTTATTAAGGAAAAAAATAAATGGAATTATTATCTGCGGATAAAGAAATAGTTGAGCTTGTTAAAAACACAAATTTAAAACACGTAGCAATCATAATGGATGGTAACAGACGCTGGGCAAAAGAGCGCATGCTTCCTACGATGATGGGGCATAAAAAAGGAGTTGAATCTCTTAAAACAATAACCGGAGCATGCGGAGATTTTAACATTAAATATCTTACTTTATATGCTTTTTCAACGGAAAATTGGAACAGAAAACAAGAAGAAGTAGATTTTTTAATGGAACTGCTTGCAACGACCCTAAAAAACGAGCTAAGGGAATTAAATGAAAATAATGTCAAGATGAACTATATCGGAGATTTATCCCGATTAAATCAAAATTTGCAGGATATTTTAGATAATTCAATGCAGGTTACAAAAAACAACACAGGTGTTCATCTTAACGTTGCAATTAACTATGGCGCAAGGGACGAGATAGTCCATGCAATAAAAAACATTATAAAAGACGGAATAAGCGAAGATAAAATTTCTCCCGAACTTGTATCAAGCTATCTTTACACAAAAAACATGCCTGACCCTGATTTATTAATCAGAACAAGCGGAGAACAAAGAATAAGCAACTACCTGCTTTGGCAGATAGCATACAGCGAGCTTTATATTACAAATACATACTGGCCCGATTTTTCAAAAGCCGAATTTATAAAAGCAATTCAAGAATTTGCAAAAAGACAAAGAAGATGGGGCAAATAAAATGCAAAAAATTACCCTTGCAACGGGAAATAAAAATAAAGTTGATGAAATTAATTTAATTGCAAAAGATTATGATATTGAATTTGTTTTGCCTGATGGCGATTTTAACCCGATTGAAGACGGTAAAACCTTTTTGGATAATGCTTTTTGCAAGGCAAAATATGTTTGCAAATTTAAAAACACAGAGCTTTATTTAGCTGACGACTCGGGGTTATGTGTTGAAGCGCTAAAAGGAGCGCCCGGGATTTATAGCGCCAGATATGAAAAAACAGCTCAAAAAAGAATTGATAAGCTTTTATTAAATATGAAAGGCATTAAAAACAGAAACGCTAAATTTGTTTGCGCTATGGTAATTTGCAACAAAAAAGGCGAGAAGGTTTTTGAAGTTCAAAAAGAATGTTTAGGCTCAATTATGCTTGAACAAAAAGGCGAAGGCGGCTTTGGCTATGACCCGATATTTTTTGTTGAAGAAAAAAATTGTTCTATGGCGGAACTTTCAAAAGAAGAAAAAGCAAAAGTTTCTCATAGAGCAAAAGCATTGAATGAAGTATTAAAGTGGCTTGTGAAGAATTGTTAAATAAAAGAATAATAATAGAATATTTTTAGCAACTTTTATTCTTTTTTGTTTTTCCTGAAATATATAGGAGAAAAATTATGTCTGATGTTAAATTAAGTCCGGTTAGTACAAAGTTAACACAAAGCAAAGAAAATAATGCAACTCAACAAGCTGTTGATAATAAACCCGCTGAAACTGATAAAGAAACTAATAAAAAAAATATGTACTATTGCAGCTGCTTTAGGTACCGCTGCTTTAGCTGCGGTTGTTATTCATAAAGTTGTAAAAGGAAAAGGTACACCTGAAGCGCAAAAGACAGCACAAGAAGTTAAGAATATTGTAAAAAAATTCACGGATACAGACGGAAACGAAGTTGCAAAAGTAGTGCATGAAAAAGGCATGATGTTATCAGGAGATAAACCTTTTAGCGGTACAATGGAAGCTGTATCAAAGTCGGGTCAAAAGACTAAAATTATTTATGAAGACGGATATATGACCAAGTCTTATGTAAATGATAAACTTTATAAAGAGTATTATCCTGCCACAGTATTTGATCATTTAGAAGAAGACTTCACAACTCTTCCAAGAAATAAAGGTGTGACAATTTTAAAATATAATGAAGATGGTTATCAAATATCCGAGAATATACACACTTTTTATGATAACGGAAAAGTAAAACGTACTACAAAATATAAAGAAGAAGCCCGTAATAGTGAAATTATTGCTCAAGAGTTTAGCAATGGAAAGCTTGCTGCAAAAGCAAAATATAATGGTTTAGAAACCCGACATTTAGACAAGCTTGAAGCATACGATGAGAATGGAAAAATTACAACAAAAATTTTCAAACAAGACGGAATTTGGCATGAAGAAAATTATAAAAACGGAATAAAAATAAAAGAAAGAACAAGTTCTAATTCTAAATTTCTTTTGGGTACCAATAAATGGACACAAATAAATTTTGCAAAAAATAATCACGAAAGCAAAAGTCATTTGTTGCTCTGTGATAGTGTGAAGTATTTTAATCAAAACGGTGAAATAAGCAGAGAACTTATAATTAATCATGCGGGCGGTACATATACAAATGAAATTAAATATAGCCTTGAAGATAAAGTATATGATATAGTTGTTCCAACTAAAGAATACAAAGAAAACCTTGAAAAAAGTGGTATAGGTAAAAAACTTTCAATCGCCGTAACAAGCAATGATGAAGGCAGAAAAGAGCTTATAGCAACTACGGATGGCAAAATAAAACCTTTTGGAAAAAACGAATTTACTAAAAGTGAGCTTGATGATTTAGTTAAGTCCCTTAAAGCTATTGTTTTTGATGTAGAAGATAAAGAAAACGGATTTTTATTCCGTAATAATTATTACTTAAAAAATCTGATTGAAAATGTAAAAAAATTCATAGCAGAAACTTATCCCAATACATAAACAACCTTGATTTTCCATGGTAAAATTAACTTATGGAATTTAACCCTGTTTTAATATCCGTAATAAGTCTTTGTATATTATGTCTGCTTAAAATTAACGTATTATTTGCGTTAATGATTAGCGCTATCATTGCGGGTTTAGCTGCAAATATGCCGATAAGCCGCATTATGGAGCTTTTTATTTCAGGCATGGGTTCTAACTCTGAAACTGCTTTAAGTTATATTTTACTTGGTACACTTGCTGCCGCTATGACTCATACGGGGCTTGCAGGGGTAATATCATGTAAAATTGCTCAGATAATTAAAGACAATAAATATCTTTTAATTTTGATTATTGTTTTAATTTCAATAATGTCACAAAATTTAATTCCCGTTCATATTGCTTTTATACCGATTTTAATCCCGCCTCTTATAAAAGTTATGAACAAATTAAAGCTTGATAGAAGAATAATAGCCTGTTCTTTGGCTTTTGGTTTAAAAGCGCCTTATATTGCAATTCCTGCGGGTTTTGGTTTAATCTTTCAAGGGCTTATTGCAGATAACATTACTCAAAACGGTATTTATGTTTCAAAGCTTGATATTTGGCATTATAATTTGATACTTGGTTTTGCAATGTTTTTAGCTCTATTGGTTGCAATTTTTATAAGTTATCGAAAACCAAGAGAATATAAACAAAGCGCTTGTAATACGGAAGCTCAAAAAACTTGTCCTAAACTAACTAAACAGCACTATATTACTTTATTTGGTGCAATAATAACTCTTATAATACAGATTATCAGCGGTTCTCTGCCATTAGGAGCACTAATCGGGCTTGGAATAATATTTGGTTTTAGAGCCGTTTCACATAAAAAAATGGATTTATTAATCAATGAAGGTGTTGGTTTAATGGGCTATATTGCTTTTGTTATGCTGGTTTGTGCGGGTTTTGCTCTTGTATTAAAACAAAGTGGAGGAATTGAAAGCCTGATTAGCTCGATTATACCTTATATTGAGCATTCAAAGCTTTTAGCAGCGCTTGCCATGCTCTTAATCGGGCTGATAATAACAATCGGCATAGGTTCATCTTTTGGAACAATACCGATTTTAGCGGTTTTATTTGTACCTTTGTGTCAAAAACTGGGTTTTTCAACCCCTTCAATAATTGTTCTTTTATCTGCCGCAGCTGCTTTAGGGGACGCAGGTTCACCCGCTTCCGATACAACATTAGCTCCAAGTGCAGGGTTGAATGTTGATAATCAACATAACCATATTAAAGATACTTGTATACCTACATTTATCCACTTTAATACGGCATTAATAATAGCTGCCATAGTTGCTGTTTATATTTTTAAATAGCTTTTTGAAAAAATTTAAATAACATTAAACTAAGCCGCAAAGCTTCTTTGAATGCCTGATTGAACCTGTTGTTTAACCGTTTGTTCTTCTGCTTCAATCATTTGCAGTTGTGTTTGATAGCGTTGTAATTTTTGATCAAGCGCTTTTTCAGCCTGCTGCAAGCGTTCTTTTTTCTTTTCTAATGCTTTTGATTCGGGGCTATCGGGCTCCATATCGGAACTTAAACCAACCATATCGTTAATTTGAGAGGATAAACTAATCTTGGTTGATGATATCAAATTGATTTGATATTCCAAATCCGACCTATAATTATTAATTTGTGCCAATCGCAACTGTGCGGTCAGAAGCCCCATACCTATCTCATTTCGTTAAATTTGTTACCCCTTAGAAAAGCATGCTCGTTGTTTTGAGCTATTAACTTTTCCATTTGATTTAATTGATGCATTTGGTATCTTAGTTTATACTTAACCATTTTCCTTTTTTTGTTTATGGAAAGCACATCTTTTAAACCTGCAACAAAATTATTTTTCAGTAATTTAACAGGATTATTCCTTTTTAAATAATTTCTTGAGTAATTTAAAAATGTTCTTAATCTTTTTAAATTTATTCGAATAACTTGTTGCAATTTCAGATTCTCCTTTTGTTTTTATTAAGGAGTTTCTACCATAATAAAAACATATACACTTAATTTATTGCCTCATTGTTAACAAATATTAATAATATTGTTATATTTTATTTTTCGGCATATTCATTTTAAAACTTTAGTTAACTATACAAAACTTTACAAGTTGTAAGTTAGCTCAACATAATAATTTAACTTTTAAATATTTTTTTGTTATAATTTGAACAATTATTATTACTTGAGGACGACAAATGAAAAACAAATTGATTCTTTTTTGGTTGATAATTGCCCTAACGCTGGGTAGTATCTATGTAATTTATAAAAAGAAAACAAGTTTAGGGCTTGATTTAGTGGGCGGTTCAAGACTTCTTTTAGAAGCGCAAACCTCTGAAGCCGTTCCAAAGATTACCCCCGAGATTATGGACAGTTTGCAATATGCAATTGAAAACAGGGTAAACGCTATGGGCGTAGGTGAAACCATAGTTCAAAAAATCGGTACTAAAAGATTATTGGTTGAAATTCCAAACATAACCGATACCAAAAAAGCAAAAGAATTTATCGGTCAAACCGCTCAGTTGGAATTTAAAAGACCCGTTACATTATTTGACGGTTCTCAAGGCTGGGAGTCGACGGGTTTAACCGGTAAAGACCTTAAAAAAGCTCTGGTCGGTTCAACCCCTTCAACGGGCGAATGGATGGTTGAGCTTGAATTTAACCTTCAAGGTGCTCAAAAGTTTTCCAACTTAACAAAAGAGTTAACAGGTAAACAGATGGCAATTTTCTTTAATGGCAAATTGCAGTCCGCTCCAAGGGTTAATGAGCAAATATCAGGCGGACATGCTCAAATAACAGGCGGTGAAGGCGGCTTTGAATATGAAGAAGCTAAAGAAATGGTGGATTTATTAAACGCAGGCGCACTCCCTGTCGGGGCTGAAATTATACAAGAAGAATCGGTAGGCCCGACACTCGGTCAAGATAGTATCAATAAATCCAAAATCGCAGGTCTTGTTGGAATTGGCGCCGTTATGCTCTTTATGATAATTTATTATAGAGCGCTCGGTGTAATATCATGCCTTGCATTATTAATTTATACTTTAATTAACTTTGCAATTTATAAGCTTGTCCCTGTAACTCTTACCCTAACAGGCATTGCAGGTTTTATACTTTCAATCGGTATGGCAATAGACGCTAATATCTTAATTTTTGAAAGAACAAAAGAAGAACTGAGAATGGGTAGAAGTCTGTTTACGGCAATTAACTCAGGATTTGACAGAGCATTTACAAGCATCTTTGATTCAAACGTTTCAACGATTATGACATGCTTAATTCTTTATTGCCTCGGTGCTTCAATGGTTAAAGGGTTTGCTTTAACGTTAATAATCGGTGTTTGCTTATCAATGTTCAGCGCAATTACGGTTACTAAAAACTTTATGCACCTTGCATTCGGAACAAGCGAGCTTAAATATCCGCAGTTATTCGGTTTGAAAAAAGAAGAAATTGAAAACGCATATAAAGCACAAGAAACTAAAAGAGAAAAAGCAAAGTTCGGTGTTTTGGATTAATAAAACTACAATCGGGAGAATTTAATAATGGCAAATACAAATTTAATTAAAGATAAATATAAAATAGACATTATAAAATACAGATATTTTTGGCTTACTTTTACGGGAATAATACTCATCCCCTGCATAGTTGCAATTATTTATCTTATGGTGACGCAGCCAAACCATGCCCCCTTAAAACTTGGTATTGATTTTACGGGCGGTACAATTTTACAATATGACGTTGATAAAAAAGCAACAACGGGTGATATCGCAAATATCAGACAAAGCCTTGAAAAAATCGGCGTTAAAAACCCTGTTATTCAAACAACCGCAATAAACGGCACAAACGAAGAGAATAAAGAAGCCGTTAATCACTTGCTTTCAATTCGGACAACTTTTTTAGGCGACAAAGAAAGCGCTCAAAAAGTTGAAGAAATTACCAACACCGTTTCAAACAGTTTTAATAAAACCGAGCTTGTTGCAGTTAACTCCGTCGGTCCGACACTTGGAAGCGAATTACTTAAAAACACCATGGCAGCATTAATTCTTGCTTTTATTTTAATGGTTGTATATATCTCATTTCGATTTCGTTTTGAATACGGTTGGATTGCTCTTTTAACCTTATTCCATGACGCAATAATAGTGCTCGGCGTTTTTGCAATTAAAGGAATATTCCAAGATACAACGGTAGATAGCCTATTCATTACTGCTATATTAACCGTTATCGGTTATTCAATTAATGATACAATCGTTGTGTTTGACAGAATAAGAGAAAACATGCGCTTTTTGGCAAAAAAATATTCCTCTGATGAAATTATCAACGCTTCAATTAATCAAACAATAGCCCGCTCGATTAATACATCTTTAACAACTTTATTTACGTTGTTTGCGCTATATTTCTTTGGCGGCTCAACGATTAAAGATTTTGTTTTAGCAATCATCATAGGGGTTATTGCAGGAACATACTCTTCAATATTTGTTGCAGGCGTTATTCTTGCGATTGTTAAAGAAAACATGGAAAAAAAGAACAAGAAAAATGCCTAAAAAAATAGTTAAAAAGCAAGATATTTCTTTAGCACAATTTGTTGCACAAAAAAGAGAAGAGCTCGGGCTTTCACAGGAAGATTTGGCGTATCAATCAAGTTTATCAATAGAACAAATCCGATCAATTGAACAAGGGTTGGATTTGTTCTTGGCAACTACAACAAGACAAAAACTTGCTAAAGGTTTAAAAATTGAAAATAAAGAGCTAAAGCTCTATGAAACAAAAACAAACTTCAACCTCACCTCTCAATCAACAATGGATAGTATAAGAGAAGAAATATTGCTAAATTCAACTAACCCTAACCATGAAATAAAATGCCCGCTCTGTGGAGAAAAATTAATAACAAGAATAGCTAAACTCTACGACCTTGAAGATAATTTAATTCTAAGACCAAAGGCAAGATGCTCAAAATGCCCCTTTCAATTATCGGATTAGATTACACTTTTAATTTTTACAAATTATGCTTTTAGAGTCTTTGTTTGGTTAATTTAAATTAATATAAATCTTTAGCTATTTGCATTATTTATTTTATTAAAGTAAAATTTTAATATAGATTAGTATTTAATTGGTAGCAAAATTGCAAGCTAAATTAAAAGATTATATTGATATAGTGCAAAAAGTTGCAAGGGTAGAATACAAAAGAATCCCCTCACACATGCTTGATTGCGAAGAACTTGTTTCAATCGGAATTATTGCGCTTCAAGCTCTGTTTAAAAACAAAACGGAAGAACAGCTAAAAAACTACAATTCCTCCTATATTGCAACGGCTGTTCGCTGGGCAATCAGAAACGAGCTTAGAAACAGATACAAATGGTATACCCTAAAACACAAAAAAGATGACGAAGAAGCAGGTTTTGATAACGTTGATGAATACAGCGAAAATCAAACTACGCTTGATGTTTCACCTAATAAAATCAGAGAAGCGGTTTATGAAACAATACTGTCAATTGACTCAATTATGGCAGCAAGCTCTGATAACGATTCACCCTTTGATTTTATTAAAGACACATCTGCTATGCCTGATGAAAAAGCGGAAATTTCAGAATTAAGCAAGCTTATAAAAGAAGCGATTGCAAAACTGCCCCAAAAAGACAGAACAATTGTTGAATACAGATTTTACAGAAATATGCAGGTTAAGCAAATTGCAACAATGGTCGGTCTGTCCAGTTCTCGAATTACAAGAATTGTTCAGGCTTCCTTAAATCAAGTAAGAGAATATTTAAACAAAAGAGGCTTAACAAATTATTAATTGATTAGTACAAAGACATAGGAGAGGAACATGCTTTTAGAAAAAACAAAACTTTTTAGCGACGAATATAAAAAAACAATTAAAGAAGCCCTCAGCGCACTTGGTAAAAAAAATTTGGCTTTAATTTTACAGGGTGTGAGTTTTCCTTCCAAAGACAATGAAAATACAGGCTTTGGAACATACAACTCTCAAGGTGCTAAAGAATTGTTTAATTTTCTTCAAGGCATGTTTAGCGCAGTTCAACTCGGTCCTTGCGGTAAAACAAAATTAAGCGATTCATCCCCATATACGGGTACTGTTTTTTCAAAAAACCCTCTGTTTATCAACTTAAAAGAATTAACAGAAGAAAAATGGGATAAAATTCTCTCTCAAAAAACTCTTAATAATATAATAAAATCAAACCCGAATAAGAATACAAATAAAGCAGCTTACGTTTATGCAATTGAAAATCTTGAAATTGCAGCAGGCGAATTTTACAAAAATTTCAAAAAAAATGCTTCTAAGAACTTAAAAAAAGAATTTGAAAAATTCAAAGAAGATAATGCTTTTTGGCTTGATAAAGACGCTTTATATGAAGCTTTAACAATTGAAAACAACTCGGATTACTGGCCGCAGTGGCAAAATGAGCTTGATAAAACTTTATTTAATGCAAAAGACCCTAAGAAAGCTCAAAAAAGAACAAAAGATATTGAAAAAAAATATTCTGATGTAATTGAAAAATATAAACTTGAGCAATTTATTGTTCAAAAACAGAGTGATGAAACTCTTGAATATACTAAAAAACTCGGTTTAAAACTTATCGCAGACAGACAAGTTGCTTTCTCCGACCGTGACAACTGGGCTTATCAATCACTCTTTTTAGAAGGCTGGTGCTTGGGTTGTCCTCCTGATTATTTTTCAAAAGACGGTCAGGCATGGGGTTTTAGCGTTGTTAATCCTGAAAAACTGTTTAATAAAGACGGGTCTTTAGGTGAAGCAGGGGAATTGCTTAAAAAACTATACTTAAAAATGTTTAAAGAAAACCCCGGCGGCGTTAGAATTGACCACACCGTAGGTTTAATTGACCCTTGGGTATATAAAAAAGGAGCACTGCCAAAAGTTGAAGAAGGTGCAGGAAGATTGTATTCTTCTCCAAACCACCCCGAGCTTAAAAAGTATGCAATAGCAACTGTTGATAACATCAACAAAACGCCGATTGATGGTAAATACCCGACACCTGACGATGAAAAATGGATTGATAATTTATCCGATGAACAAGTAAGTTTATACGGCAGAATGATTGAAAAAATCGTAATTGCAGCAGCACTTGAAGCAGGGCTCGATAAAAATTCAATTATAGCCGAAGATTTAGGAACTCTAACTTATCCTGTTGTTCAGGTAATGAAAAAATATGCTCTTCAAGGAATGAAGCTTGTTCAATTTGTTGTACCTTATGAAGAACAACATCCTTACAGATGTAAAAATATCACTCCAAATTCCTGGGTGATGGTTGGTACTCACGATAATGAACCTATTAGAATGTGGGCTTCAAAACTCGTTAACACAGAAGCTGCTAACCCCTACATCAAAAACCTGATTGAAGATTTATGCTTTGAATTTGGAAATAAGGATGAGATGTGGCATAAAATGTACAGCGATGAAAAATTCTTCGCATTTATGAAACTTGTTGAATGTTTTGCTTCAAAAGCAGAAAATATTCAAATCTTCTTTACGGATTTCTTTGGAATTAATGAGGTATATAATACCCCCGGAACTTCGGGCGACCCGAATTGGACTTTAAGGTTAAACAACAACTTTGTTGATTTTTATAAAGAAAAATTGAAATCAAACGAAGCGCTAAACATCCCCTTGGCTTTAATTTACGCTTTTAAAGCAAGAGGCTGGGAATTTTATAAAAACTATCAGGATATATTAGACAAGCTGGAACAAATTGTAAATGAAAAATAAAATCAAAAAAATAATGTTAATATTATGCTTTATGGTGCTTTCTATAACAGGAAGCACCTGGGCATTTTCTTTCAGAAATATGACACTTGATTTTGTTCATATTTCAGATACCCATATCACAACAAGAGATGATACTTCTTATAAAGCATTATCTTCTTCAAGACTTCTTTTAAAAGATGCTATTGAGCAGATTAACAATATCATAGGGCTTGATTTTGTACTGTTTAGCGGTGATTTAGTCGACTACGGCACACCCGATAATTATTATGATTATTATTATCTTTTAACAAAATTAAAATATCCTTCTTTAAATGCTTTTGGAAATCACGATTTTTCAAGCAGCATGGATGAAAATGAAGTAATAAAAACGGTTAAAAAGTATAATCCGAATTATATTTTTAATAAGACTTATTATGCAATTACTCCTAAGACAGATTTTAGAATTATTGTTTTAGATTCAACAATTAAAGATGAAAATTCCGCTAACGGCAGGTTATCTGAAGAACAGCTTGAATTTTTGGACAACGAGTTGTTACAAAATCAGGATAAAATTGTTGTAATTGCAATGCACCATCCGAGTGTTGAGCCGTTTGTCGCTCAAGAGCACACTCTTTTAAATGCTAATGAATTTAATGAAATATTGTTAAAATATAAAAACCCGATAGTTGTTTTATCCGGACACTATCATGCAGCTAAAATTCGTCATTTCGGCAACCTTGTTTTTGTTTCAACTCCCGCTATGGTTACTTATCCGATGGCTTTTCGTCATATAAAAATAGTTAACTATAAAGACAGGGTTCAATATAGTTTTGAATTTATGCCCACAAAGCTTGACGATATCAAAGAAAAAAACAGACAAAACGTAATTTCCTACGGAACTTTAGCGGGTTGGGAAAAAGACAGAAATTTAACTTTTACATACCATAAAAGATACCCGAGATCTGTAGCTTACAAAAGAAACAAAATAAAAAATGCGCTAAAAACAGCTAAAACAAAGAAAAGCGAAATTAAAAAACTTACACAAAAGCCAAAACAACCGAAAGTTAAAAAGCAGAAAGTTAAAAAAGAAAGAAAATTTTTCAACTTTAAAAAGAAACAACAGCAGACTGTCACACCACAAGGAATATAAAAAATATTATGAAATCTAAAAAAGAGTTTAGTGTTAAATTTAGAGGCACAAGAGGTTCTTATCCCAGCGCCAAAATAAATTATTTAAAATACGGAGGAAATACTGCAAGTGTTGAAGTACACTGCGGAGAGCAGCTCATAATACTTGATGCGGGAACGGGAATTATAGATATCGGAATAGATGAAATTAAAAATTCAATTATCGCACAGGAAAAAAAGCCTCATCAGGCAACGATAATTCTGAGTCATATTCATCAAGACCATATTCAAGGCTTGCAGTTTTATAAACCCTTATTTATTGAAAGCTCAACAATAAATCTTTACGGACTGAACGCAGGCGAAGGAGAACTTAAAGACACTCTTAAAACAATACTTTTTGACAAGGTATTTCCCTTAGGGCTTGAAGAAATCAGAAGCAAATTTACAATCAGCAATCTAACTCAGAATGATGTAATAATCATCAAACAAAACGGAACAACAAATAAATATGATACATCGGATAAAATCCCCGAAACTACGGAGGATGATATTATAATCACTGCGCACAAAACCGCAGCACACCCAAAGAACGGCTGTATGTGTATAAAAATCAGCTATAAATCAAAAACGCTTGTGTATGCTACCGATAAAGAAAGCTATATTGGGGCAGATAAAAAATTTATTCAATTTGCGCATAATTGCGATTGCCTTATCCATGACGCTCAATATACGTATCATGATTATATTAACCCAATTCAGCCCAAGCAGGGTTTTGGGCATTCGACTTTTGAAATGGCTATTGAAACAGCTAATCTTGCAAAAGCAAAAAAGCTTTTCTTCTTCCACTATGACCCTGATTACGACGACGAAAAGCTTACAATCTTAGAAGAAGAATTTTCAAAAAATTCAAAAACGATTTTATTTGCTAAAGAGAATTATGAAGTTATTTTATAAAATATTATTCACTGTATTGCTGATAACCGTAAATTCAGTTTATAGCGCAGACCATGGCATGGCAGGATTTGAGTTTGGAGCAATTGACGCAGTAAAAAATGCCTATCTGCATAACAACATGGGTAATATTTATCTTAATGAAAAAAACTATAATGCCGCACTAAAAGAATATGAAATAGCTTTTAAATTGACTGCGGACACCAATTCAAGCTCAACATACGCTTATAACATCGCAAGATGTCATATTTTGCTGAATAATTATGAAGTAGCAAAATATTTTATCGAAGAAGCAATAAAAAAAGATTGTATCAATATGACGTATTATGAAGCGCTTGTTGACTGCTATATTAAGCTAAAGGTTGAAGAGCAAGAGCTGATTAAATGCTTAAATGACGATATAAACCCTTACAGCCGAATAATAGCAGGATTAATTTATCTAAAAACAGGTCAAAAACTAAACGCTAAAATAATATTTGACGAATTTAGCGCCAATAATCCGGATATGATAATAACTAATGACGTCAGGATGATACTGAAAAATTTATAAATTAACATAAGTTTAAATAATAACCAACAAGCAAAATGTTATGATAAAATAATAATTATGAAATATGTTCCACTACACATACACACGGAGTATTCGCTTTTAGACGGAGCAATAAAAATACCCGATTTTTATAAATTTGCCGCACAAAACGACATGCCTGCAATTGCAATAACAGACCATGGTGTTATGTTTGGCTGTGCTGATATGTTTATTGCAAAAAACGAAATGCTATCGCACATGCTTGATGAAAAAGAGCAGGAATTTAAAAAGCAAATTGAAGCGGTAAAACCAATTCTAGGCTGTGAGTTTTACATTTGCGACGGAGATGTACTTGAGGACAGAACCAAAAAAACAATGTATCACCTTGTTTTGTTAGCTAAAAATCAAAACGGTTATCATAACCTCTGTAAACTTGACTCAATTGCCACAACAAAAGCTTTTCACTACAAACCAAGAATAAACCATAAAATTTTAGAACAATATAAAGATGATATAATTTGTTTATCTGCCTGTATCCAAGGCGAAGTTGCAAGATTTTACCTAAACGGAGACGAAAAAGAAGCAAGAGCAAGGGCAAAATATTATAAAGACTTGTTTGGAGATGATTACTATATTGAGCTTCAAGATCATGGACTTGAAGAACAAAAAAAATCTAACCCGTTTTTAATGGAAGTTGCAAAAGAGCTAAATATTAAAACGGTTATAACAAATGACTCGCATTATCTAAGAGCGCAAGATGCCCTGTGGCATGATACGCTTTTATGCGAGCAAACAAAGAGATTAAAATCCGACCCTAACCGCTTCAAGTTTTCAGTTAACGAGTTTTATGTAAAAACCGTTGATGAATTAAGAAAAGCATTCTCTTGGATGGATGAAGATTACTTCAATAAATGTATTGAAACAACCGTTGAAGTTGCTGATAAATGCGAATTTCAAATGGATAAATTGGAGTTTGGAAAAACAAAAGAATTATTGCCGCACTACCCATGCCCAAATGGGATGAGTGAAGAAGAATATTTTCACGAACTCTGTATAAAAGGCTTAAAAAGAAGATACGGCGACCCTATACCTGAATCAATTATGGAGCGCTATGAATACGAAAAAGGCGTAATTTTTAAAATGGGTTTTCCTGCATACTTCCTTTTAACCTGGGATTTTATTAACTGGGCAAAAGAAAATAAAATCCCCGTAGGTCCGGGGCGTGGTTCAGCTGCAGGCAGTATCGTTGCTTACGCACTCGCCATAACGGAACTTGACCCAATCAGACACAACCTTTTATTTGAAAGATTTTTAAATCCTGAGCGTATTTCTATGCCTGATATAGATATTGACTTCTGCCAAAGAAGAAGAGGAGAAGTTATTGACTATGTTTCAAGTAAATGGGGGCAGGATCACGTTTGTCAAATTATAACGTTTGGTACACTGGCAGCAAAAGCAGCACTAAAAGCAGTGTGCAGGGTTTATGACATTCCTTTTTCGCAAGCAAATACATGGGCAAGCATGGTTCCATCAACCCCGGGTACAAAATTAAAAGAAGCGCTTGAACCCGGAATGGAGTTAAAAAAGCTGTGTGATGAAAATGCGCAGGTACAAAGCCTCGTTGATGAAGCGCTTCACATGGAAGGGCTTAAAAACCAAACAGGAACACACGCAGCAGGTGTTATTATCGCTCCAAAGCCAATGGAAGATATTATCCCTGTTTCTCTTTCAAAAGATAAAGAAAAACCCGGCGCCATTCAAACACAATACCCGATGGCAGGAATTGAAAAAATCGGGCTTTTGAAGATGGACTTTCTGGGGCTTGAAACTTTAACCATTATTCAAGACGCACTTGATCTCATCAAAGATAGAACAGGTAAAGATATAGATATTAATAACATTCCTCTTGATGATAAACTAACTTTTGAAATGCTTTCAAAAGGGGATACTGACGCTGTATTTCAGCTTGAATCAAGCGGAATGAAAAAATATATTAAACGATTAAAACCAACAGTGTTTGAGGATTTAGGCGCTATGGTAGCCTTATACCGACCGGGGCCGTTAGGGGCAGGCATGGTTGATAAATTTATAGACAGAAAACACGGTCGCCAAAAAATTGAATACGCCCATCCGCTCTTAGAAGGTATTTTAAAAGAAACCTACGGGACAATACTTTATCAAGAACAGATTATGGCAATTTTCCAAACATTAGCCGATTATTCACTGGGCGGAGCCGATATGGTTCGCCGTATGATGGGTAAAAAGAAAATTCAACAAATGCAAGAGCAAAAAGGAATTTTTGTTGAAAAAACAGCTAATAAAGGAATGAGCGAACAAGCCGCAATCAATCTGTTTGAAGAAATTGAAAATTTTGCAACTTATTGCTTCAACAAAGCCCACTCTTCCGCTTATGCTTTTGTTGCTTATCAAACAGCATATTTAAAAGCGCATTACCCCGTTGAATATATGTGCGCAATGTTAACATCGGTTGCAGACAACAAAGACAAGACTCAGCAATACATTCTCCAATGTCAATCGCAAGGTATTGAAGTACTTGCGCCAGATATAAATAAATCTAATTCACAATTTACACCTGACGGCAACAATATCCGCTTTGGACTTGCTTCAATAAAAAACGTCGGAGAAGCAGTAATTGAGCAAATCGAACTTGAGCGCAAAAACAAACCTTTTGAAAGTTTTTACGATTTTTGTTCACGTGTTGATATGAAATGTTTAAATAAACGTACTCTTGAAAGTTTAATCAAAGCGGGAGCATTTTCCTGCATTGAAAAATCAAGAAAACAACTGCTTGAAAATATTGACTATGCTGTTGAATTTGTTCAAAATTCGCAAAAATCCGCTTCATCAGGTCAGGTTAGTCTGTTTTCAACTTTGAGCGGCGACAGCCAAAAAGAACTTAACATTCCGACTTTTAAACTTCAAGGCAGCAGCGAGGATGAATTTAGTGATAGTCAAATTCAACTTTTTGAAAAAGAATTGATGGGTATTTATGTAACTTCTCATCCTTTAGCTTCAATTAAGGACACTCTTAAATACCTTACAACAATAACCATAGAGGAAATTTTAGAAAACCCTAAACCTGATGAAAACGTTACAATTTGCGGGTTGTTATCTCAAATTGTTCAAAAACCGACAAAAAAAGACCCGGCAAAATATATAAAAACGGGTACAATCGAGGACTTGACGGGCAGAATCGGCATAGTTACTTATCCTAAGGTAACGGAAGTTTATGGGGATTTGGTTGAGTCTGAAAAAAAAGTAATAATTAAAGCAAAAGTTAACGTAAGGGATGAAGAAATAAACCTTGCAATCAATGAAGTTAAGCCGATTGAGTCTGTTAATCTTTTCAAAATTGAATATTTGGATGATGTTAGAGAAGAAGAAAATATTCTCCTAAAAGAAATCTTAACAAAATATAAAGGTGAATCTCCCGTTGTAATTGGTTTTGACGCTTGGGACGACATCACTGAAAAATATGAAAAATATCAAATTCTTACAAGTTCGCTTTTATGGGTCAATGTAAATTCAAATATTGAAAATGAAATCAATGCAACATTTAAAAATAAAATGGAAGTAGAAATACAAAAGTTAGGATAATTTATTCATCTCAATTTGCTTAATTTTATCATTGTTTTCATCTACCCAAATTTGCACTTGCGGGTCTTTTGAGTGCGTTTCTTCTGCCGTTTCTTTAAGATAAATTGCATATTTTGCGTCTATAAAGTTTATTGAATCTATTTTTTCAATATAATATTCACTGCTTCCGCAATTTGAGCAAAACCTTTCCGAAGGGACTATTTCGCCCCAAAAAAGCCTTGCTTGCCTTTTAATATCGCACCTTGAACATCTCACCATGTAATAATTTTTTATAAGGTACTCTCCGCAATCAGGGCAATAGCCGCTATTAGAGTTTATCAGAGCATTTTTATGAGTACATTTATTTTTATTTTTTAATATTGAAAACAGTATATTTTTCATACTCTTTTTTTAATGAAGCCAAAAAATATTTCATTGTTTTTTGTAAAATATTAAGAAATATTACATATACAGTATTTAAATAAAAGAATTATAGCAATTATTTTCTTTACATATACTTTATATATATGTAAATACAATAAAGCATAGTAAGGAAAGAACAGGAGCGCAAGATGGCGAGAGTTTTGATTTCCATGCCTGAAAAATTCTTAACGCAAATTGACTCGGTTGCTCAAGGTGAAAATCGCACAAGAAGCGAATTAATTCGTGAAGCTTTAAGAACGTATATTAACCGTTCTAAATTAAGAGAAAGTACAACAGCATCAAAGAATGCGGCAATTCTGGAAGCATTGTTGGATTAACGCTTAAAAATTAAGAGGAAGCAAAAGAGAGAGAACAACTTTAAGAGTATTTGAATTAAGTTTTTTTAATTAAAAAACCGCATTAATAAATAATGCGGTTTTTATTTTTGTATGTAATAAATTTTTTGTTATTTATTTTACTATTTCATTTGGCTGTTGTCTAGCTGTTATTTAGCACTTTGTGCTGTTTCAACCAAAACTTTAAAAGCTTCGGGTTCATTTGCTGCAAGTTCTGCAAGCATTTTTCTGTTAACTTGAATATCAGCTTTTTTAAGCATATTCATAAATTTTGAATAACTTAAACCAAGTTCTCTAACAGCCGCATTAATTCTTATTATCCACAAAGAACGCATGTTTCTTTTAAGAACTCGTCTATCTCTGTATTGATATTTAAGTTTTTTCATTACGGCAATATTTGCAACTTTAAATATTCTGCTTCTTGCGCCTAAAAAACCTTTAGCCAGTTTTAATATTTTTTTATGTCTTTTTCTTAGTACGTTACCACGTTTAACTCTCATAGTTCAGCCTTCCTTATCTTGTAAATTTCTTCTTGTAGGGTAATTCTTTTGAAATCATTTTAAGATTTCCTTCAAAAACTTCTGTCGTACCCGTTAATCTGTTTTTTCTGGCAGAACTTTTGTGAGCCAGCAAATGTCCTTTGCCTGCTTTTTGACGTAAAACTTTGCCGCTTCCCGTAATTTTATAACGCTTTGCAGCAGAGCGATGAGTCTTCATTTTTGGCATTTTCAATTCTCCTTTATTTTTAACTTTTGTATTTTTATACAAAACCCTTGTGGTATACCTAAGACCACTTTAGGCTTAATAATTGTATTTTAAACAAAGTAAAAAATCAAGAAAAATCAAAAAAATATACTAAATTGTTAAAAATTATAAAGTTTTACTGTGCAAATTTCACTCTTTGACCAAAATAAAGTATTGTGTTATAACTAAAATATTGTAAGAATCTTTACTATCCGAGATGAGCTACAAATATCCAAACATAATACCTTTAACAGCAATATTTCATTAATCAGTTAAAAAAATGAACTTATAAATTTGAAAACCCAAACATATACCTGTCCACGTAGTTCAGATGGATAGAACGTCACCCTCCTAAGGTGAATGTCGGCGGTTCGAATCCGCCCGCGGACAATTTTTATTAATTTTTTATTTAAAAATTTGCCAAAATACAGTTTAATTAATGCAAATTTACATCTTTTGAATAGTGAAAAAGCATATTTTAAGTGCTAACATAAAACTAAAAAGGTGATAAATGATAAACGAAAAAGAGAAAGCTCAAAATATTACATTTAGTGATGTTCAAAATTCTCCGTTTGTATTTGATTTTTACGGTATGATAAACGATATCAAAAAAAATAACGGAATTGACAGCATATATCTGAATTATGCCAATAATAAGCTTGAAATTTATATCTATTACAATAAAGAAAATTTTGAACTTGAAGATAAAATTACAAAAAGCATTACTGATTTTGAAGAAAATTATAAATTTTTCCCCGAAGTTTTTATCTATCCTCTTGATATGATAGAATCCAAAGAATTGACACTTCCTAAAACCGCAAGGGAAATATAAAGAATGGATATATATTCTAAAACATATTTAGAAAAAGCTTCCGTTAATTACGACTTATATAAATATCTTTCCAAAGCGGAAAGATTTAAAGAATGGGAACTTACGGCAATATTCTATAGCGCTTTATGTTTAGCAAAAGCTTATTTATACCACAAAGGAATTAAAGAAAATTCTATTAACTCGCATGATAGTATAAAAAATTGGCTTGCAACGGAAACTGAAGCCAAACGAAATAATGTTTTGTATTATTACGAACAACTTTATTTTGATAGTAGAGACGCAAGATATTCTATTAAAAAAATTAGTCAAGGAAGAATAAATAATGCTTTAAAAAATTATGAAATTGTTGCCAAATTGTTAAAAATATAAACAATCTGCTCTATATAATTTTTAAAATTATTCTTTATTAATTATGTTTTATTCTTTAATGTTACCCTATATTTTTATTATAAAATAATACCATTCGTACATTAAAAACTTAAAACAAATACAAACAAGCCGCAGGGTGGATTTTAGTCCACTATGCTCTAAGTTAAAAACTAAAAGGGTTTTAGGATGGTAGACTAAAGTCTACCCTACAATTATAATTCTCCATCGTATCAATTTTAGGATGGTAGACTAAAGTCTACCCTACAATTATAATTCTCCATCGTATCAGTTTGGTATCCGCAGGGTGGATTTTAGTCCACCATTTATAACTTCAGCCCTTAGAGAAGTTATGAATTTTGATAGTCGCAGGGTGGACTTCAGTCCACCGTTTATAACTAATGTTTTCTTTTCCATGTCGTTATAGGAAAACAGGGTAGACTTTAGTTTATCATTACGCTTGAAACATGTACCCATTCGTCAAAATTGCCATGGGCTAAGCATTAAAAAGGTGGACTAAAGCCACCCTACAGCTGCCGTTTTATCAAGGGTTAACCCGTGGTAATCATGCTAAACGGGTACTTGTTCCAAGTGTAATATGGCAGACTGAAGTCTACCCTGCAACTACTACTTTAATGATAGAATTTAAACCTGTTAACTACGATTTTGGCAATTGGCAGTTAGCAGGTTAAAAAAGTTATTGGCAGACTAAAGTCCACCTACGGCTTGATAAGTTTTCTTGTTGAATAGTCAATGTTTCTAATGCTGAAGATAATCTGTTTTGTGCAGCACCAATTATTGATTTTCTGTCTGTAATGTTATCAATTGCACTATCAAGTTTATCTAATGCGTCTGAAAAGTCTTTTACTTTATCTTTACCTTCACCTTTTGCAATATTTACAAGGCTAAAACCGCTATCTTCTATTTTTGTTAATGCAGAAAAAGATATTTTTTTAAATAATTCAGAGTTAGCTGTAATTGTGTTATCTTCAGATGAATTTGCACCAACTTGGAATGTAGCGCCATCTTCTGCTAAGCCTGTTGGTTTTCCATCTTTATCTCCTTCACCAAACAATGTTAATGAAGAAAGCAGGGTAGACTTTAGTCTACCATCTTATTTAAAACAAGTAAATATTCACCAAAATTACCATGGGTTAAACATTGATAAATTTGATAAAATGATGAACTGAAGTCCACCATGTATTTTTATTCCCATCCTTTTATTTTTATAGCAACCCTTACAATAACACTTAGCTAAAATACCGCTTTATCTTGCACATATACAAAATTTAGCTTAACCGACTTAACAACTTCTCATCTTTCATATTTAAATTTATTCCGCAGCATTAGCGCAAATTTTTGTTTCTTCTTTTTTGTTTTTAAAGCAAGAAAATTGATTGCCTTTTGTTATTGCAACTCTGCCTGAGCGGACAAATTCTTTTATGCCATAGGGGCGGATGAGCTCCGCAAAAGTTTGCACCTGTTTTTCATCTCCGTCAATTTTTACGGTATATATTTTATCTGATACATCCATAATTTTAGCATTTGCTTGAGCAACAATATTCATAAATTCAGCCCTGTTTTCATCACTCACGTTTACTTTTATAAGGCCGATTTCATATTCAATTGCTTCTCCAATTGATAAATTAGCAACTTTAATAACAGGAATTAATCTGTTTAATTGTTTACAAATTTGCTCAATTACATCATCATCCCCGGGAGTTACAATTGTAACTCTTGAATAAATATCATCTAATGTTGGTGCAACAGTAAGGCTTTCAATGTTATAGCCCCGACCCGAGAATAAATCCACAATACGGGATAGTACCCCTACTTCATTTGAAACTAAAACAGATATTGTATGATTATTAACAGCCATATTAATATTACACCTCATCTCTAGATAATAAAACCTTGTCAATAGGTTCACCCGCCAAAACCCAAGGATAAACCATTTCAAAATTTTCACAAACAAAATCTATTATAACAGGACCTCTAAAGTCAATTGCTTGTTTTAGAGCGGGGATTATCTCAGATTCTTTTTCAACTCTTAAACCTAAAGCACCGTAACTTTGAGCGAGTTTTACAAAATCGGGAGATGTGATTTTTGTTTGAGAATAATGTTTGTTGTAAATTTTTTCCTGCCATTGGCGCACCATACCAAGATAACCGTTATTTATAACGCAGTTTATAACTCTGAATTTATAATCAACAGCGCTCATCAGCTCTTGAATATTCATTTGAATTGAGCCATCCCCTGCAATATTCAATACATATTTATCTTTTTGAGCAACGCAAGCGCCCAATGCAGCAGGAAAACCAAAGCCCATAGTACCTAAACCGCCTGATGTTATAAGTTTTCTTGGCTGATTAAATTTGAAGTTTTGAGCCGTCCACATTTGATGTTGTCCGACTTCCGTCGTAACGATAGGTTCATCATTTTTTGTATAGTCATATATTGTCTGAAGAACGGTAATTGCACTTAATCTATCCGATAATTTTTGAGGAGTTGCAACTTTTTTCTTCCATTCAACAATGTCATTAAACCATTTATCTTTAAGCTCAAAATTAATTTTATGATGAGATTTAGCCAAAAATTCAAGCATTGTTTGAAGAACGTTTTTAATATCTCCAACAATCGGAATTGTTGCTTTAACATTTTTAGAAATTGAACAAGGGTCAATATCAACGTGAATTACCTGTGAATCTCTTGCAAATCTTTTAAGACAGCCCGTAATTCTATCAGAAAACCTTGTTCCTATTGCAAAAATAACATCCGCATTTGAAACCGTTAAATTAGCGCAATAATTTCCATGCATTCCCATCATACCAAGGCTTGTTTCAAGGTTATCAGGAAATGTTCCGGTACCCATTAAAGTATGTACAACGGGAATATGTAATTTAGTTGCGATTTCTTTAAGTTCTCTATGAGCATCCGATGCTACAACTCCGCCGCCTGAAATTATTACGGGGCGTTTTGCTTCAAAAAGCGCTTGAAGTGCACGCTGAATTTGCAAGGGATGACCTTTATAAGTCGGGTTATAGCCAACGAGCTCAACTTGCTTGGGATAGATAAACTCGCATTTAGCGTTAAATATATCAACAGGTATATCAATAACAACAGGGCCTTTTTTACCTGTCGTTGCAATATAGAAAGCTTCTTTTATAATTCTTGCTAAATCCTTAACATCTTTAACCAAATAGTTGTGTTTGCAGCATGAGCGGGTAATTCCAACAATATCTGCTTCTTGAAAGGCATCGCCTCCGATTAATTTTGAATTAACCTGCCCTGTTATAAGTATTAAAGGAGTTCCGTCATAATAAGCATTGGCAAGACCCGTTATTGTGTTACATGCCCCGGGACCTGATGTAACAATTGCAACACCGGCTTTACCTGATACTCTTGCATAACCCTCGGCGGCATGAACTGCCGCTTGCTCGTGGCGAACAAGATAATGCTTAATTTCATCTTGCAAATATAAAGCGTCATATAGAGGTAAGACAACACCGCCCGGGTAGCCGAAAATTTCTTCAACACCTTCTTTAACCAATGATTTTAAAAGGATTTGAGCACCGCTATACAATACTTTATTCATCTTGCTCCTTTCTTTAAAAAGAATTATATGAATATATTATAGCAATAAAAAGTTCTATTTCCTAAATGTAAAATTTTTTTTAACATTAAACTAAACAAATTTTTTTTATTTATAATTAGTTTTGGAGTTAAATTTTATGTTTGATTATATTAAAGGTGTTTTAGTTTCAAAAAATTTTCCTTATTGCTCAATCGAGTGCAATAATATTGCTTATCTGCTTTTGGTAAATTCAAGAACGCTCAATTCTCTTGATGAAATTAATTCGGAAGTTAAAATTTATACTAAATTAATTCATAAAGAAGACTCAATGACCCTTTGCGGATTTAAAAACAGACAGGATAGAACAATATTTGATATTTTAACAAGTGTTTCAGGGATTGGCGTTAAAGTTGCTTTTGCTCTTTTGGATGAATTTGAAACAAATGATTTAATTAATGCAGTAATCGAAGAAAATCATAAACTAATCTCTAAAACAAAAGGGGTAGGGGCTAAAATGGCACAAAAAATTGTGCTTGAGCTTAAAGATAAATTAACAAAGCTTGATACTCAAACTCAAATTATATCTTCAAAAGTTAATAATTCAAAAGTCAGCTCGGATACAATTAATCAAACAACAACAATACTTCAATCGCTTGGTTATAACCAAAGCGAATACCAGAGCGCTTTAGAAACCGTTTTATCAAAACTTGAAAAAGATGACCCGCAAGAGCTTTTAAAAGAAACGCTTACAATACTTTCGGTCTTTTAAGGTAAGATAAATAAAAAACAAGAATTAAAAAAAACAAATTGCAAAGGATAGAATATGTTATTGGAAAAATTCAAAAAACAAAAAAGAGAATTAAGAGTATTATTTGCTTCATCCGAAGTTGCGCCTTATTCTAAAGTGGGAGGGCTTGCGGATGTTGTGGGGGAATTGCCTTTATATCTTGATAAACAGGATGTCGAATGCGCTATATTTACACCGTTATATGGTTGTATAGACCAGAAAAAATTTAATATAGTTGAGCTTGAAAATTCCGATTTAAAAATTAATATGGGGCATAGTCAGCATATTTTTAAATTAAAGATGTGCGAAGTTCCAAACACAAAAATAAAAGTGTTTTTTGTTGATAATCCAAAATATTATTCTTGCTTCAATGTTGTTTATCCGAAATGGTGCGATGAAATGTATGAAATGCAAAGATATGTTGCTTTCTCACTTGCTGTTTTGGAGTATGCCAAATTATTAAACTTTAAACCTGATATAATCCACGCAAATGATTGGCATACTGCAATGCTTCCCGTTTATTTAAAATCAAATTATAAGTATGATGAATTTTATAAAGATACAAAATCCGTTTTTACTATACACAATCTTGCTTATCAGGGTTCATGCGATAAATCGATAATAGATTTTGCAAACATGAGATGGGATAATGTTTATCGTGATAATTGCTTAGAACACTATGGAAGGGTTAATTGGCTTAAAGGGGCGCTATATTGCGCTGATAAAATCACAACGGTATCCCCAAGATACGCACAAGAAATTCTAGGGGGTGATTTTGGAGAAGGTATGGATTATACCTTAAGGGGTCAAACATACAAGCTCTGCGGTATTTTAAACGGTACAAAATACGATAAAAAACCTTTTGATATTAAAGAAAAACCAAAATTTAAAGAAGAAATACAGCGTGCGTTCGGTTTACCTCAAAATCCCCATAGACCGCTTGTAGCTATGATATCAAGACTTGTATATCAAAAAGGTCTTGATTTGGTTGATTTTTGTAAGTTTGATATGATGAACCTGCCTTGCGATTTTGTTTTTTTAGGAACAGGGGATGAAGGCTATCAAAATATGCTTATTTGGGCTTCAAATAATTCACCCAACATTAGAGCATGGATAGATTTTAAAGCCGAGTTATCGGATAAAATTTATAAAGCTGCCGATTTATTTTTAATGCCAAGCTTATTTGAACCTTGCGGAATATCTCAAATGATAGCAATGAAATACGCTGCACCTCCGATTGTAAGAGCTGTTGGCGGACTTGATGATACCGTTATTGCTTATCCGAACACAAAAGCAAACGGCTTTAAATTTTTGGGTTATGACGCTCAATCTATGATAAATGAAATTAAAAACGCAATCTGGACATATTATGACAGAAAAGACGATTTTAAAAATATCATGAAAAATTGTCTGAATACAAAATTCTCCTGGGAAGAGTCAGCTCAAAAATATAAATTTTTATATTTGGATGTTTTAAATAAGAAAAACTTTTAATGTGCTTTTAAATAAATTTATGAATTTTAAATAGAATTACCGCTTAAATTTAATTAAGCGGTAATTTTACACTCCTTACATTGGCAGTTTAGATTGTAGTGAAGTTTGCCGGATTTTTATACATTAATTTTTTTTATGCGTTGAATGCTGAAATTGTGGTTGCAGGTTTTGTCATATCAGAATCGGTTATATAATTTATTGTCCATATTGATAATGTACATAGAATTAATGTAAGTATACCCAGCAAGCAATTTGTTAATTTTTTGTCCGTCATTTTTAACTCCTTAACTTTCTTGGGTATTAATACTATGCAGTAAATATACTACCCGATGATGCAGATGAACCGCTTGATGCAATTGAACCTGCGGTTTCAGTTGAGCCGCCTGTGTAAACTCCGCCATAAGTTGAAGTAGTTGAACAAGTTGAAACTGATGTTGTACCCATATTTTTATCTCCTTTATTGTTTAATTTTTTCGTGCTTACTCTTATATAAAAACGATATAAAAAATATAATTTCAGTATTTCATCATTTTTTTACAAAACTTAACAAAAAAACTACAAAGTCCGCACCATCTCAGCTATTTCATCATCAGTCAAATCTTGCGTTTTAATTTTATCAAGCACTTTTTGAATTTTTGCTATTATTTCTTTATGGAATTCAATCTTAGAATCATTACTAACCGCTCTAAAACGCTCTTGAGCGGTTTTTAAAAGTTCGTTTTGTTCGTTAATTTTAACTCTTACATTTGCAATTTGAATATCCGCTTGTTCAACAGAAAAACTATAACTTGTTTTAGCAAGTTCGTCTTGTTTTTGTTTTATTAAAAGGTACAATTGCTCGATTTCTTCTTTTAAACTTTGCTCTTTTTCAATATTTAGCTTGTGTTTTATTATGGGAGAAGTTTTTGATAAATTCTCCAATTTTTCTTCAACGGCTATTTTGGCAAATTCAAAAACCGATAAATCTTCATCCGTTAGATTTTTCTTTGACGTTTGAAGGGTATACAGTAAAAATGCTTGGCTTATTTTGTTTTTAATTGTTTGCAGTTTTTCATATTCTTTTAAATCAGCAACATCTTGATATTCACTCCTGCCTACAAAATTTTTGTTTAGGTAAATTAACTCTTCAAGTTTTTCTTTTTTGGACTTTATTTCTTTATTCAAATTATCAATTTCAAGCAAAAGCGCTTGTCTTGTATAAGCTTGTGCTCTTTTTGAAATCAGCGTATCAAGCTTTTTATTCAATTTTTCAATATTTTTCTTGCAATCTTGAGGAAAGATTATTTGCTTTTTAACTTTTATAAACTGCATTTGCAATTTTGAAAGATTTTTTTTGAGTATTTCAAGATGCTGATTTTCATTTACATACTCTTCTTCAAGTTTTGTAATTGGAGTTTTGGAAAGATATTTTTTAGCTTTAATTATATTTCTTCTGGTTTTTGCAAAAGCCTCCGACCCCTTAGGAAGTCCTTTTATAAAATCTCTTTGTTGGTCTAATTTTTTCTGCCATTTATAGTATTTATTTACATGCTGATGAAAATTTGTTTTTCTTTTTTCACAATTGGAAATCTTTTTCTCAAGGTTTTCAATTTCATCTTTTAATTCATTGTAGTGAATAATTAGTAAATATTGCTCGTCATCTTTATATTTTTCTTTTATTTCCAATAATTCAGCCAATTCGCTTGTGTGAGAATTTAATCTTTTTTCAAGCCTCTTAATAGTTTCATCTGCGCTTGTTTTACTTTTTTGCTCGGATAGTATTTCTTTACAGCTCAGCTCTATTTGACCTTTGGTTTCTTTTTTAATTGTTTTTGCGATATCGGGCAAATAATCACAATATTTTGCCGGAATTTCACCTGTTTTTAATTTTTGTGCAATAACATCAAAATATCTTCTTAAATTAAAAATTAAATCAGGTCTTGAAAGCCATTCCCAAAAAGGTCTTTGCTCTCTTTTTGAATTATCTTCTTCACACTCAACAAGATAGTTTGAAGTGTTATTTAAACCTCCTTGAGATTTTGGTCTTATATGCTCGCAAGTAGCAAGCGACGGGGTTAAAAGCCTTGATAAAAATTCGGCTTGCGTTTTATCTTTATATTTAATCAAAAACATTACAGCGCCTTCATTATCATCAGGAACTTTATTTGCAAGCTTAAAGATTTTCTTTGCCTCATGGGAAGAGCGTGCACATTTTTCCAAATTTGCTAAAAATTGCTTTTTAACAAATTTTCTATCCCCATGGGAATTGATAATATCAATATTTTCATTGATTAATTCAAGAATTGAAGCTTTATTTGTTTCTTTTTGAGATATCAGAAGTTTTTTAATTTTCTCAAGTGCACAAATTTGCCTTTCTTCAATTAAAGGTAGGGTTCTTTTTAAATAATCATTTGCCAGAGTTAAAACATTTGCGCTATTGTTATTTGAAGCTTCTTGAATAAGTATATTTATAACTTCTCTTTCAGTATCGTGATAATATTTTTGATATTTGTTTAGAATTTTTATAAGCTCCGCTCCTTTTTTATTCAAAGCGGAATTTACAAAACTATCAATCTGATTTTTTTGTATCATCGGAATTGAACAGATAGGACAGGGGATATCATAAAGTCTTTTAAGTTCAAAATTATCCTCGCTGCAATCAAAACCTCTAAAAACGATTTTAGGAGAATTTAAGCCGGTTTTATACAACTTATTATTTAATACATTGAGCGATATTTTCATTTTATATAAAACTGTCCGATTAAATTTTCAAACTCTTCCCTTGATAGCCTTTTGTATACTTTTAACTCATTTAATAGCATATTATTATAATTAATCAAATCTGCAAGTGCTTCATACTCAGTTCTTAACTGCTGAATATTTTTAATTTTTTCAACTTGAGAAAGCTCATCTTGAAGCATTATGACATCATTTTGCATATCAGAGATTGTTGTTCCCGCACTCAGCAAATTAATTTGAGTAAATAAAAGATTTATTTGTTTTTCAACTTCTTCAATTTCTTTCAGTCTTTGTTTTTCTTTTTCTTCTTCATCCGTTATTTGTTTAACGGTTTTATTATTTTGATATTTTTTAACTTCATTATCTTCTAAGAGTTCTTTAATTTGTTTTTGTATTGCAACTTGAGCAATTGTTAAAATATCTTTGTCGATTTTTTCACTTGTGCTCTGTTTTTCGCCTAATTCTTCATATATTTCCGCACTTCTTTGAGCCATCTCAAGTAAATAGTTATATCTTGCAATATTACCATGGCTTAAAGACGGGTTTTTTTCATCCTCAAGAGCTTGAAGTTCTTCAATTATACGTGTCTTTTCGCTTTGCAGCATTCTCATTCTTTGAATAATTGAAATTTTATCGGAAATTGAATTTTTTAACTTTGTAATTTTTTCGTCAAACTCTTTAATCTTACTTATTGTTTGTTGTTTTTCTTTTATTTGTTCTTTAATTTTGTTTTCTGAAGGAATTACCGCCTCAAGTATTCTGATTGTATTTTTTAAACTTGCATGTTCATGAGATAAATTTTCAATTTCTTCATTATTGCTTGATGATTTTTCTTTTTGCAGCTTGGCAAGTCTTGCTTCAACCGTTTCTAATCTTTCCGATAAAGTTTGATGTTGAATTATTCTTTTGAATTGCGGATAAGCTTCAAGCGCTTCAATTTGAGCTAATAATTCGCTTTTTTTAGCCGATAAATCGTTCAATTTTTCTCTCAGGGAAGCAAGAAGCTTTGTTCTTGAAGCAATTTCAGAGTCTTTAAGATACATATTTTCGCTCTTTGGTGCAATTAAAACAATTTGCCCGTTACTTAATTTATATATTTTTTTAATAAATTCGGAAATGTAGTCATAATATTTTTCATCTAAAAGACCTTTATCAAGGGCTTGCTGAACTTCATTAACATATTCTTGCAAATTTTGAGAAAAATCCGGAATATTTTCCATCCACTCGCTAAAAGGAGTTGTGCCTCTTGAAGTATTACATTCGCTGCAATCACACATATAATTTGAGCTACTGTTAATAAAAAGAATGTTATAGCCGTTATCTCTGCCTGTTGATTGAGGAATTATATGTTCTGTTGTAGGAATTGTATTTGAAACAAACCTTTTTGCAATTTCTTGGGAGGAATAATTTTTTGAATATTTTACAAAAAATGAATTTATATCATTGCTTGAATTTGGCAGCTTTTGAACAATTTTATTAATTTCCTGCTGTTTATCCTTATCTTCAATTACGTTAACAAGAGCATATATAAACTTTTTTCTTGCAAATTCTTCTTCGCCCTGTCCTAAAATTTGTTTTTTATGTTTGTCGATAATATTTTTAATTGCGCAGAGTTCGTCAAAAGAAGTTATGTTTTCTATTACATAATTTTCAAGCTCTTTTATAACCCCCAATTGAATTTCAATCAGATTGTTTAAATATACCTTTGCCTGAAGCTGAACAATGCCTGCTAAATCAAGCTTGGGGTTTTCAAGCGCCAATTTTTTTATTATGTTGATTATTTCCTGCTTTTGCGCTCTGTATATGCCTCTTTTTTTACCGTCTTTTGGTTTTTTTGAATCATCCTCCAAAAAACAGGAATCATCCTCATATTTTTCAAGAGCGGAAGCTAAAGCCTTGCCTTTTTTATTTGAAACATCGTCAATAAAAGCTTTTATTTGAGAAGAATCAAGCATAATCAAACCGCAAACCGGGCAGCGCAAATTTTTAATCTCTTTTACCCGAAAAGAAGAAGGGGCGCAGGAAAAACCCTTGAAATTGATTGAATTTTTATAATGCGGAATGTGGTTTAAATTAAGCACATTTGATACTTGTTTTGAATTTTTTTCAGGCTTTGCATATTTATTTTTATTGAATACACTTATTTTTTTATTGATTAAATTTGCGCTAAAATTTATCTTCATACTTCCACCAAATCATTAACGGGTTTTTGAACCAAAAGCAGTAAAGCAAGCTCGGAATTTTCTTTTAAATTTTCATAGTAGCTTGTATTAGGGAACTTTTCAGGATTCATCAATGCGAAGTCGCAAATTCTTGCAATTGTTTTAAGGGTTGAAACGCTTTGCGAGATTATCTTATAAACACTTCCTTGCTTAATTTTTCTTAAATATTCGCTTCTTGCTTCAATCAAATAATCATCAGTATCTTCATCCGTCATAGGTTCTTTTGTTAATCTGATAAAATTATCAACGGAATTTTGATTGTTATCGTTTAAAATTGCCCACGCATAGCTAATATAAGAAGAAAAAGCATTTCCATACATTATATCTTCTTTTTGAGCTTTACTTTCTTTTGTTGCTTTAATTATTCGCATTTCTTTTTTGGAGATATTTTGAATTATTTTATTAAAATTTACAATTTTTTCATCATCCGATGAACAATTTAAAACTTTCTCCATTTGAGGATTTAAAATTTCTCCTATAAATTCGCTTTCTTTTTGTTCGTTTGAACCTGCAATATAGCCTGCAATTTGAATTAGAGAAAAAACATCAAGGTCTTTAAATTTTTCATTATATATTAAATCCGATAATAACAGAGGGTTTACTCCTCTCGCAAGTCTTAAAAGCTCTCCCTTGGGGGTTAAATTAACTTTTTTGTTATGATTAATTTCAACAAAACCAAGTTTTTTAAGAGTATTTTTATAATTTTCAAATTTATTTAAAAGTCTTTGAGCTTCTTTTTCTTTATTTTTGGTTAAAAAAACCTTAAAACTGTTATCAATATGAGTTTTTAGAGCTTCAAAATCACTATTATTTGTGTAATAATCACTAAGCATACACCAATCGGGCTTATAGTGGCTTCTTAGCGGATTGGATGGGCTTTCCAAAAGTTCATAGGCAAGCGCCAATTCATCAATTTTTATCTCGTCGTCGTTTGCCGCAATCGGCTTTCTAAAACTCGAAGGGCTTAATTCATCTCTAAAACCGTCTTTTGGGGTTTTTAAGTTGTATAATACAACATTTCCGATTTTATCAATTCCCCTTCTGCCTGCCCTGCCTGCCATCTGGTGAAATTCACTTGCATTTAGAGGCTTTTGCTCAATGGAATTAAGCTCGGGATTATATTTTCTATATGCCATATCGGACATAACAACCGTTCTTGCGGGCATATTAATACCTAAAGACAAAGTAGAGGTTGCAACAACGACTTTTAAAAGTTTTTTTTGGAATAATTCTTCAATCAGTTTTCTATATTGAGGCAAAGTTCCTGCATGATGATAGCTGAAACCCTTTAAAATTGTTTGTTCATCAAAATCCGAGCCTAAGTATATTTTATCTTTTTTATATTTTTCAAATATTTTTTTAATTTCTTCCTTTTCTTCATCTGTCGTTAAATCAATCGAGGATTCAGCAAAAGAATTTACGCTAAACTCGCATTCTCCCTGCGACAGCTTGAAAAATATTGCAGGAAGCATATCATTATCTTTAAGAGAGTTAATCAGTTGATTGTTGAATTTTTTAATTCTTCTCGGGTCAAAATTTTCCAAATGAATTTTATCAATGCTTTTTTCTTTATCATCCGCTAAAAGGCAGGAAATTTCCTTAAGAGTTATTTTATCAATATTGGGATAAATTTTTTCAAGGATTTTTTGAAAATCTTTTAAATCAAGGCTTTCTTCTCTTTCAAAATTAGCCAAAAAGAGGTTCATTGTTTTTTGAAGCTCATCTAAATCAGGCTTATAGTATTCATTTTTGTTGTTTGTTTCCCTAAAAAGATATTCAAAAGCACGCCTTTGAGAAGGGTTTAATTTTTCAACATCCGAAGGAATTTTAGATAAATTAACATTTTGATTTATTATCGGTATAAATTCGCCGTCTTTTGCCCCTTCTTTGTTCCATTTATAAATTGAATATACAAGAGGTACAAACCTGTCTTTTGCTTCTACTTCAATATTTGATACAGCTCTTTTAGGGCTTAAGGATTGAATCCAGCTTGCAAAATCAGAACTGTTACCGATAGTTGCCGATAAAAACAAAAGCTGAATTTTATCCTGAGGAGTGTTTATGATTGAATTTTCCCAAACAACCCCTCTTTGCTCGTCATTTATATAATGAGCTTCATCAAAAATTACACTTCCGATTTTGGCTGCATTTTGAAGCCCGCAAGCTGCCATATTGTCATATATTTCAGTCGTCATTATAACAATCGGGGCATTGGGATTATGTTTAATATCCCCCGTTAAAAGCCCTATGTTTTCATTTCCGTAAATTTTGCAAAATTCATTGTATTTATCGTTTGCAAGCGCTATTTGAGGAGATGTGTATATTGTTTTTTTATTGTTTTCAAGATTTTTATTGATTGCGTAATGAGCAAGTGCGGTTTTACCCGTTCCTGTCGGGGCGCTGAAAATTACGCTGTCACCTTCGTAGATTTTTTTAGCGGCTCTTATTTGCGCTTCGTCAGGTTGAAACCTGTAAATCGTACCGTCATCTAAAGTTATTTGCGGAAGTTTGAAAAAGTTTTTATCAATTGTTTTTTCAAAATCGTTTTTCTTGCGCAAATCAATATAAGCGCAAAAATTAATGTTATTATTATAAATTGAAGCCGTTAACGCACTCTTTTCACCGATTTTTGCTTTTTTTAAATCTGCCTTGCAAGTAAGCGTATTTGTATTTATTTTATTCTTGTTTTTGCCCTTGCCTTTGTTTTTATATACAGCGCTTGAATAACCAAAACAATTAATCGGTGAAAGCATAATCTTGAAACCTCTTTTTAAATATTATAGTTAGCTAAAACATGTAAAGATATTATTTTGTTTTATAAATTAATAAAATTTAACATACCCTGTGGCAATATTGTTGTCGAAGTACAAGCAACCCAACACAAGCGGAGTGCATTAAATTACAAATTTTTACAACAACAAAACTTTAGAGGTTGAAAAATAATAAATTGGGTATATAATAATAGAAAGGGCGGATAGGTCGGCTCCTATCCTTTGAATGCCCTAATGTTTTTTAACTTTAAGCGCTATGATTATCAACAAGATAATGAATAGCGCTTTTTCAGTGATAAACACTATTCTCACCCCCCTTCTTTCATCTCAAACATTTGGTCTATTAATTAATTTGTTCCAAGATGAGCAAGCGAAGCGAGCTCTAGGGCTACCACACTCATTATACATCAAGCATGCCCTACTGCAAATATTTATTACTACAAAAACCAACATAAACAATTTGAAAATAATTTAATTTGTTGTAAACTAAAAATATACTTAAAATATTTTGCCGATGTAGCTCAGTTGGTAGAGCAGCTGATTCGTAATCAGCAGGTCGTGCGTTCAAGTCGCATCATCGGCATTTTTTATTTTAAAAAATATGAAGCCGCCCCTATAACTGCACAAAAAGCTATATAAATCAAAGGATTGCGACTGAATTTAAAAGTTAAAACAAATAAAAATAAAACCAAAGCTAAGGCTCTAAAGTTAACATGAGCAAACGATATATCATTATTCAAAACAAGGCCGTAAAAGAGTTTTAGCGCAACAAAACAAATTAAAGCACATGATGTGGGTCTTAAAACATATAAAATTGTCTTAACAAATTTATTCTCGCTAAACTTTTTATAAAGCCGAAAAACTTGACTTGCAATTATTATCATAGGCAGAATAAGAGCAAAGCTTGATATAATTGAACCAAAAAGCCCTGCTGTTTTAAATCCCGCAAATGTAGCCATATTAAGACCTATTGGTCCGGGGGTTAAGCCCGATATTGCTATCATTTGAGTAAGCTCATCAACACTAAACCAACCGTATCCCTCGCTCATTTGATATAAAAAAGGTAAAGAAGCGTAACCACCGCCAAAGGTAAATAATCCTACCTTTACAAATTCAAAAAATAAAGAAAAATATTGTTCAAGCATTCTTCTTATCCTTTATAATTTGTAAAATTAACCCGACAAAAATTGAAAGTATAATAAGCAAAGCAGGGTTAACTTTCAATATTGATAAAGCCAAAATTAAAACAAACCAAAAAGCGCTGAATTTATCAACAATGCTTTTAAGCCACATCTCTTTAAGTGTTAAATAAATTAAAATTATTACACATAAATTAACACCCCAAAACACCCCTTCAATAAAAGGAATTGAAATAATTTTATTTAAAACATCAGCTATTATTATGATTGAGACAAAAGGCGATAAGCACATTCCCAAAACACCCGCCAAAACCCCTTTAAATTTAGCCAGTTTATAGCCGACCAAAATTGACATATTTATTGCAATAATTCCGCACAAACATTGACTTACGCAATAATAATCACAAATTTCATCATCACTGAGCCAGCCTCTTTTTTCCGTCAATTCCTGTTTCATTATTGGCACAATAACATAACCGCCCCCAAGCAGTATCAAACCGATTTTAAAAAAAGCTTTAAAGATATTTAAGAAACTGATTTTTTGCATGATTAAAATTTAATTGCCTGAATAAAACTCTTAGCAATAACGGGGTTAAAGGCTTTTGTATCCGTCATTGTAACAATAAGTTTTGTTGAGGGGTTTTTTGCCTTGGCGTTTGTTGTTGAATAAGCTGCAACAATTCCCACTACATCTTTAAAGGGAATATTTTTAACATGAGCAGTATATCTTATGTATGGGATTTTTTTATTCTGTGCAATATAGCTATTTTTTTCGACAATTTTAAAATCTTCAAAAGTAATTATAGAATCTTTAAAAGTATCTAACAGAGTATTGATTTTATTATCAATTTCCCCTGTTTCAAAATCTGTTGGAGAAACCTTATTTTCATTTTTTAAATCATAAATCGTAATTTTTTGTCCCGTGGGAAGATATTTTGCATAAATCTTTTTATAGCCAAACAAATTGTAGCTTCGACAAAGCTGATAATCACCGGAAACGGAGGAAAAATCGCCATAGTTTGTTTCACTTTTAACAAATTCATCTCTTGTCGGGTTTTGGTATTTATGAATTTTTTCTTTAACAAAAGCCCAGCCTCCAAGCGCAAAGAAAGCTATTATTATAAGAATTATGATTATTTTTTTAATTAAACTTTTTAAACAACCCATTGATAATTCCTCCTGTGAGTTACTTTACTATAAATTTTGCAAAACTGCAAAACTGTAAAGGTTTATAATATTTTGAAGACTTTAAAAAAATTATAGAGGAAGGGATATTTACCCTGGCAGCTATAAGGGTAAAGAAGTATTTATCTACCCAAAACATCAACAAAGATAATTTAAATATTTAAATCTTGAAATTATCACAGATTAAACAATCTATAATAAATATTCTTCCTATCTCAACACCTGCGCCGCATCTTACAAGTATATCTTTAAACTCATATTACCCGTATCTTGGCAAAAACAACCGTTTTATATGCAATAAAATTTACTCTTATTACAAAGCTAAACTTTTACTACTGTTGATAAATCCAAACGTCGTAACCTTCAGATTTTAACAATTGAGCCTGATTTTTTGCAACCGAAAAATCTTGATATGAACCCATTTGTATACTATACACATCTCCAATCTTTTTAACAAAGGGGCTCAGAGAATCGTTTTGTTCTTTAATTTTTATTTGAACTTTTTGCGCCTCTTCAAAAGTTTCATACCTTCCGATTAAAACTTTTGACATAATTGTTATATTATTGTTTTGAAATTCATCTTCAAGGCTGTTTTCTTTTGCATCGTCCATTCCGGGAAGGATGATTCCTTGATTTTTTTCTTTAGACGAGAGAAGTTCTTTTCTCTTTTCAATTTTTTCTAACTTATCCATTCTTAGACTTTCTTCAATATGAATTGGGTCTATAATTTCATAGTCGGAGTCTTTCGGTCTGTTTGTTATTCTTGCTTCACAAGGGGCATTTTCTTCTTGTTGAATAAGCATTAGTCTTTTGTCAATTTTTCTGGGTTCATCATCTAAAACAGCGCCATAGTGCCTGAAAGGGCTTTGCTCGTTTGCTTCTCTTAAGGCAAGGTCGCCTTTTGTATATTCAATATCCATTTTTGACGAATACTTCATAATACCGACAACAATTATAATAAACATTATAATAAAAGTTGCTATAAAAAGTTGAAAAATAAAGTTTGCTTTGGAGATTTGCCCTTTTGGTTTTTGGGCTTCCAATTGAACTTTGTTTTTCTTATATGCAAAGTAGTCTGAAGTATCAAAATTCATTTTATTCTACTACACCTCTGACTTTGTATGTTGCCTTTTTTATGCTGTTTACTTCCCGTGTATATTTTAACATGACTTTGGAGGCAAATTCCTTAACGTCTTTTATTCCCAATTCGGAAATATCCGCTGCCGAAACAGGCGCTCCTTCTTTTATTATATTCAAAGCGGTATGAATTAGGCAAGAAGTTATCGATTTTGTTGCAATCGAAACGGATAATTTTCTTTCGTTATAGTATAAATCATCGCCCCGTCTTGAAATTTTGACGTTATATTCTTCTAAAACTTCCTTAATAATCGAAACAAACAACCTCTGAGCAAAGACCATGCCCAAAAGCGTTATGTCATATTGTTCAATGATAAAATTTATCATGCTTTTTGAATAAATCGGTTCATTATTAATAACATCTTCAATATCAACCATTTCATCAAGTTTAACTTCAACTTCGCCAACAAAAGCAACAATTGCGTCACCTTCAAGGTTGAAATTTTTATAAATCCAATGAGGAGAAAGCTCTTTACCCGTATATTTCAGCTCTTTATCAATAAATAAACTTTGCATTTTTAAACTGACTCCTTAGAATATCTTTTTTATAAGTTCCGGTTTTTTACTTTTTTCAATGGCATTTTTTAACAATTTACATGACATACATTTTCCGCAGTGTTTTTTGTTTGTGTTTTCTTTTGAATTGTAGCAGCTTTTTAATAAAGACAAGTTAATAGAATTATCTATCGCATAGTTAATTATGTCAATTTTATCCATGTCAATACAGGGTGCTATTACTTCAACTTTATTCAGGGTTGAATATTTAAAAAAGTTTTTTGCTTCTTTTATAAAGTTTTTTGTATTGTCGGGAAAGTCCCTTGCTTCTTCTTTATTTGCTCCAAAAATTATATAATCCCACCTGTTTTTGTCGCAAAAACTAGCGGCAATGTTTAAAAATAACCCGTTGCGATTTGGTATCCAAACGGAGTTAAAATCATCAAAATTATTATTATCATTATTTGTCAGAGCATTGTTTGAAAGGCTTGCCAAAAAATACAGATCAATAACTTTATGTTTAATATTATAAAGCTCGCAAATTTTAGCCGCCGCTTCTTTTTCTTCATAGAAAGCTTTTTGATTATAGTTAAACGTTAAAGCGAGCTTAATATCGCAAAAGTTTTTTGCGATGTCAACGGAAATCAAACTGTCCAGCCCGCCCGAGAGCAGAACAACCCCTTTTTTATCTTTCATATTCTTTTATTATTTCCTTTGCATATTCTTTCAACTCTGCTTCAAATTCCCCTTCAATAACTTCATGAAGTATTCTTTCATCCGTTAAATTATAAAGAGCAACTAAAGCATTTTTTTTAACTTCAATATTATCATCAAATTTTAATCTTTCGTAAATTAAATTGTAACTTCCTTCGATGTTTGAGTTCATAAGCGTTTCAATTGTTGCTATTCTTAAATCTTTGGAAGAATCCAAAAGAGAATTTTTTAAAATATCAAGAGCTTTTTGATTTTTTGAAATTTCAAGCTTGTTCATGGCTTCAACGATTTTTTCTTTCAGATATGTAAATTTGTCAAGAAACATTTGCTTTGTGTTTATTATAGAGCTGAAAACATCAACCGCTCTGTTGTCTCCAAGCATACCGAGCGCCAAAACAGCCGACTCTTTAACGTATGTTGATTTTTCTTTTTCGTCAACCGCAATACTCTTTAAAGCTTCAAAAGCGTTTTTATCCCCGATTTTTCCGAGCGCCTCGGCTGCCGCCAGTTTAATTTTATAGTTTGAATTTTTATCGTTCAAACAAAAAAGCAAAGAAGGAACAGCCTGTGTATCTTTATAATTTGAAATTGTTTTAATGGCTAAAACTTTTAAATTTAAAAATTTGCCATCCTTTGGCCGTACAATAAAATCTATTAATGAAGGTAAAATTTCTTTATGTTTTTCTTTGTTTAAAAACCTTAAAAGCTCGTCCAAGAGCTTAATATCGCTACAATTGCGAAGATAAAAGTCAAAACAGTTTATTATATCTTCTTTTTTAAAATTATTTTTCAGCTCTTTAAAAGTATCGGCATAATTTGAATTATGTGCAAGTTTTTCTTCGATGTGTTTAATTATATCTTTGGAAAAATTGTCCATATTAGCCACACTAACAACAAAATTTAAACATAAAACAATTCGGTTGTAAACTTTTTTTAAAATTTTGCTTTTTATCTCTTTAAAGCATGGTGTTTTAATGATAAAACCTATAAAGAATAAAAAGTTAAATTTCGAGTTTATATTAAAGCATGGCGGAAGTTACCTATCAACAAGCAATTGAACAAATAAAAAATTCGCTGGATATAGTTGAAACTATATCAAAATATGTTGTCCTTAAAAAAGCGGGGCGCAGCTATCAGGGGCTTTGTCCTTTTCATAACGAAAAAACGCCTTCTTTTGTCGTTACTCCGGACAAACAAATATTTAAATGTTTCGGCTGCGGAGTTGCGGGAGATGTTTTAACTTTTTTAATGAAAATTGAAAACAAACAATTTTCCGAAGTTATTGAAGAACAGGCAACAATTCTGGGAATAGAGCTTCCAAAACACAACCTCCAAAATGCGAAGCGTGCAAAAGCAGAGCGAGAGCGGCTTTATGATGCAATGGATTTAGCTTGCAAATTTTTTAAAAAAAATCTCGAATCAAACGAAAAAGCTCTTGAATACCTTGAAAAAAGAGGAATAAACGAAGTTGCAATTTCAAAGTTTTCTTTGGGATTAGCTCCAAAGGGACATTTTGAACTTAAGGAATATTTGCTTAATCTTGGTTTTACGGTTGATGAAATGTTAAAAGCGGGAATTACCTACGAAAAAGACGGGGTAATTTACGACAGATTTAAAAACAGAATAATTATTCCGATTAAAGACATCAATTCAAACACAATCGCTTTTGGCGCCCGTGCAATTGTGGAAGGGCAAATGCCAAAGTATATCAACTCGCCCGAAAGCTCGATTTACAATAAAAGCTCCGTTTTGTTCGGTTTAAACAGGGCAAAACAAGCGATAATCGATAACGACAGTATTATTTTTATGGAAGGATATTTTGACGTTATATCCGCACACTTAGGGGGAGTTGAAAATGCCGTCGCAACTTGCGGAACGGCGCTAACTGCGCAGCATATTAAATTAATAAGCCGTTTTAGTCCTTCAAGAAGAATTTATCTTGCTTTTGATACGGACTCGGCAGGAAAAAAAGCTATTGAACACGGCGCTGAAGTAATTAAAAATATTTTCAGCTCTTTGGGTGATATAAAGCAATATGACTCAAATTTCAGAGAAAATTCAACAAACGTTTGTGAAATTCGAGTTGTGCAGGAAATACAAGGGAAAGACCCCGATGAATATATAAGAGAATTTGGAGGTGAAGAATATCTTAAAAAAGTAAAAAATGCTCCTCTTTTGCTTGACTACCAATTAAATCAAGTGTATTCGGATATCAAAGGGAAGCTGTCTCCTCAGGAAAAAAGCAAATATGTACATCAAACGGTTGAAATTTTGTATCAAATTAAAAATTCCGTAATTTTGGACGATTATATTAAAGTCGCATCTTTTAAACTTGATGTATCCGAAACAATTATAAAAACTCAAATTCAACAAAGACAAAGCGAAGAGTTCGGAGTTTTAAAAATTGAAAATGATGTCATGACAAGTCCTTCAAGAGCTTCAAGCAAAAATTCATCCGACAGATATGAATTAATGGAAGAAAACTTGATAAAATTGGCATTTGCAGCTAATGACAACGACAAAAGAAGCTATTTCAGAGAAAAATTATCAACGTATAATTTTTCCGATGATGAAAATTCTAAAATACTTGATTCTATTGACAAAAAAATGTACGA
>CANPYC010000016.1 GCA_947587615.1 Candidatus Gastranaerophilales bacterium
ATTTAGAATTTTAGTTTTTTTCTGAGTATTTTCCACCGGTGTATCTCCTATAATTCAAGCCATAAAACCTGATAAGGTGCAATTCTTAAATGCATTGTTCTATTTTGCAAAGATATATCAACTTTTATATTATCTTTATTTATAAGATTTTTAAGGCTTGTAATATGTCCTTTATTTTTTAAGATAATATCAGTAGGTAGTGTGATTTCAGCTATTAATTTTTCTTTTGAGAGGTTATTTACAACTAAAATCTGTTGATTTTTATTTTTTCTGATGTAGGCAAAATTACTTTTTGATTTTGTTTTTAGAATTTCAAAATCGCCGTTTGTCATAACATCAAGGTTTTTTCTTAGGGAAATAAGATTTTTAACTTTTTTATAAACTTTTGAATTAAATTCATAATAGCCTTTTGTTGAACCGTAGAAAAGTTTTTTTGCAATTGAACCTCTATGAATATCTCTTGAATCAAATGTTGATAAAAGATTGTTTAGCGCTTTTTTCCCTTGTTCTCTTATTTGAGCTGATTTTTTAGCATTTTCAAAGTTATTTGCAGCTCCTATTTCATCTCCGTAATATATTATTGGAATCCCGGGAAGCGAAAGTAATATTGAAAAAGCTTCTTCAATTCTATTCGGGTCTTTATCCAAGAAATTAGAGAGCCTTCCTGAAACTCCAAAACCCTTTCTAAAATCGGCACCTTTTGACACTAAATTTTCAAAAATAATCTCTCTTACTTCAGGCGTTACCATCTCAAGAGTAAGTTCATCATGCACCCTTAAAAATACGCCCCAGGCAGCACTTTTTGGAATAGTCGGATTTTTTTTGTATGCGTCAATAAAATATTTTTTATCTTCGGTGACTAATGTAGCCCAAATAGCATCCATAAAAGGAAAATTATAAGCAATTTGAGCTTCCGAGGTGCGCTTTAGTGTCTTTTTTTTGTTATCGATATTAACTTCAACGGTTCTATCTTTTCCAAAATAAGGTAAAATATCTTTTGGCGCTTGACAGGCTTCAACTTGAATAACGCTTGATGGAGCGCTCAATTGTAAATAATTACTTAAAAGGGTTAAAATTGAATGTGTTTTAGGCTGATTTTCGGCATTTGTTCCGGGGTCTTTGGAAAGATAAGGAATAGCGTCCATTCTAAAAATATCTACTCCCATATTTGCCCAAGATGTAATAATATCTAAAACATAATACAGGACTTCGGGGTTTTGCCAGTTTATATCAAGCTGAAAGGGATAAAATGTGTGATAAAGGTAATAGTCTTTGTTGTTAACCGTTACTTTCAGCCAATTATTTTCCGTATTTTCAGGGAAAATCAATCTTCTTTTGGATATGGTTCCATCGTCTTCTTTATATTCTATTACTGTTCCCAATTTTTCATCTTTGTATTTTATGTATTCAGGCATACTATCTCGCCAGATGAAATAGTCAAGAGCGCTTTCATCTCCCGCTTCAAGCCTTTTAAACCATTCATGCTCGGATGAAAAATGATTTAAAACCAAATCGGATTTAATTTTAAAACCTCTTTGTTTTGCACCTTTAACAAAATCTTTAAATTCAGCTAAACCGCCTAAATCTCTTCTTACGTTTTTAGGATTTTTAACGTCAAACCCTGCGTCTTTCATCGGACTATCGGCAAAAGGAAGCATATAAAGAGTAGTAACTCCTAAGTCTTCAAGATAGTCAAACATTGCTTCACTATCTTTAAAGGTATTTTTCTTAGAGTCTTTAACTACTCCAAAATTATCCACATAAAACATATAGATAATTTCATTTTTATACCAATCATCTTTTCTTGTTTTATCTTGCTCGATTAGCTCTTTTGGTCTTTTTTCAATAGCGGCACTTGCCATTTTTAAGACCTTTTCATATATTTCATCCGCTTCATCTTTGCCGTATATTTCAACAATTGCCTGTTTTAGTTCTTTTTTTATTTTTGCGCTTGTGTCGTCAATTTCTTCAAGAGTTTGTGCTGTTTTGTTTTTCGTTTCGGTTTTCGTTTCGTTAGGGGCAGGTGTTGCTGCTTGCACTTTGGTATCTGTAACTTGTTCATTCGGTTTATCTTCAGAGTATTCAGAGTATGCGGGGGTAAATAAAAATGAAAAAACTACCCATAATAAAAATATTCTTTTCATATTTTGCATTATACGCAAAAAAGAATGAAAAGAATATTTTATTAAGAATTTTTAAGTTTATGCCTTGTAGTCGTTTATAATACCTTCAACAAGCGCATCCGTCAGCGCATCTTTGTATTCTTCGCTTTCCAGTTTAGCTCGTTCTTGCGGATTTGATAAAAATCCTATTTCAACTATTGTATTGTCAATATTGTATTCGTTTGCGCCGCTCAGCAATTTATATGCGGTTTCGCCGCTGCTGTAATTATAATCAAGTCCGTATTTATCCGTAGCTTCTCTTAGTGATTTGTATAAATCATTGTCAGGGTTTAAAGCTCCGTTTTCTTCCGACCAATAGTAGCATAAGCCGCTTGCTGACGAATTAGCATTATAGTTAGCATGTATACTTACGAGTTTTAAATTGTCATTATTTTCGCCATCGCCGAATTTTTCAGCAAAATCGGGTATAAGTTTTACGGCTTCTTTGTAATATCCTTGAGTCATTACAACATCAGCACCCTGAGCGAGAAGTTTTTCGCTTAATTCTTCTGCGTATTCCTGATTATAAGTCCATTCTTCATAACCGTCATGCGCAGCACCGGGGTCAAAACCTGTAGCAGAGTTTACTCCGCCGTGACCTGCGTTAACCATAATTGTTTTGCCTGATAATGCGCCATTTTCTACGGTTGATTTATAATACTCCTGTTTTGCGCCAACGCTGCCATCATGTTCAAAATTTACTCCGTTAGAATAATCTTTTTCTTCAAACGGATCTGTAATTTGTTTATCTTCATCAACTTCTTTATTTAAATTAGTGTCGTCAAATAAGCAAGATATATCTAACTGTGTACCGACATTAATATTTGAAGCGTCTTGAATATTGTTAGCTTCAGCCAAGGCTGTAACCATACTTGCAATTTCGGAATCGGGTGTATCTTCACCTAAATATTCTTTTGTGATACCCCAAAGGCTTTTTCCGGGTTCTACGGTATGGAATACACCTTCTTGCTCAAACAGGCTGTCTGTCATTAAATTTTCAGGGTCAACTTTTTGTTTTTCTTTTGTTTGTTTTGTATTTGTATTTGTATTCTCGCCCGTGTTTTTTACTTCTTTTTTTGCTTCATCAAAACACGAAGTATCTAATTCTATATTTACCGGTAATTCGGAATTTAAATCAAGATTATTTTTTTCAGCTAAAATTTTTACGTTTTTTGCAATATCTTCATCGGCTAAGTTTTTGCCTTTTTCTTTAAATATATTGTTTGTAATTTTCCATAATGAATCGCCTGATGTGACGGTGTATGTACTTCCGCTCATTTTCTATCCTCTTTATGTGTGCTTACATAAAGAATAAAAACATTTTGTGCAAAAATATTGATAAATAATAATTAAAATTTTAACAATTATTCATCTTTTTTATCATCATCTTTATCAACTCCTTCTGTATCATCGTCAAAATCATCTACATCGCTGTCATATTCATCTGAAGATTTTTCAGCTTCATATTTTTTAAGAGTATCTTCATAATCATCTAATTTATCATACAGATATGAATACTCTTCGGAGTCTTTTGGCATATCATCCAATCTTTCTTGAATTTTTGATATACCACGTTTAAGATTTTTGATAAGCTTATTTAACCCTTTTTCGCTTTCGTTTTTGTAGTCGGGTTTTTCGGTTGATTTATCATTATCTCTTTTTCTTGTATCATCTGCAAGTTTTTTATATGTACCTTCAATTGTTGTTACTGTTCCGTCAATTTCCGTTAAAGTGCCTTTATAATCATAAGTGGTTGAAAGAGGATTTTTTGATTTTAGTGTATAAGTAGCGCTTCCTTTTGAACCGTCTTTATTTGTTACTTCAACGGTTTTTTCTTCACATACTCCTTCATTGTTATATGAAAGAGATGTTTCTTTGTATAATTCATCATCCTCATCGTAATATTTTTCACTTACGACTTTATTATCTTCGTTTAGTTCCTGTTCGATTCTAATTTTAGTTTTTTTACCGTCTTTATCAACAATTGTAACGTTTTTTGTTCTTGTTGTCGTATCACCGTCTGTTTCGTAATCGTCGTAAGTATGAGTGATTTTTGAACCGTCCGCTTTTTTAAGTTCGGCTTTAGTTATTTGCCCGTCTTTATTATAGGAATATTTATAATTATCCGTCCCGTCAGGACCTTTTCTTTTTTTGGATATTAAATTTCCGTCATCATCATATTCATAGCTAAAGTTTAATTTTGTAGTTGTTTTTCCTTCTTTAAGGTTAATTTCTCTTGTTTGCCTTAAACCTGTAGAATCATAAGTAACCGTCCCTGTTAAGCGTTTACCATCCATATAGCCGTCAACGGTCTTTTTGGTTTTTATACCGTTTTCAAATTCAATTTCCATTGTAGTTTTTTTACCGTCATCATCTTCAAATTCAACGGTTTGATGAGTCGGCTTTCCGCCGCTATCAACAGAAGTTGTTTCTGTTTTTCCGTCGGGGTATTTTTTTACAACTCTATTTTCTTCAAAGCTTACTTTAATATTTATTCCGTTATTTTTGTATTTATTTGAAAGTCTCTCTGCAAGCTTTTTTGCAGCCTGATTTTCACTATCTACACTGTTAATAGCGTCATCAATATCTTTGGTTGTGCTTTTTGCGCCTTCGCTTTCTTTGACAGTTCCTTTTTCCCGATTTGTTTTTGCTGACGCTTTTTCGCTTTGTGTTCGGGTTACTCCTGAAGTTCCATTAACTTTGCCTATTGCCATTTTTCTTTCCTCACTTGTTGTATTCAACGACAGTATTTTTACAATTCTTTAATACTGCGCTAAAAAATTTACAAAAGTTTACAGAACAAAAGAAAAAGTAAATTTTAAAATAATCGGGTTGTTTTATTAGGCTATGTTTATGCCTTTGTTTCCAAGATTTGTTTCATAGTAACAATCTATAAAATAATCGGCGAATGTATCGGGCTGTAAACGCTGTGCCGCATGATCAAGCATGCCGTGAGGCATTGGGCTTAACCCTGCTTTTATCAAAAGTGTATTTACTTCGTTCATAAATAACGAGTTGTTAATTTGATCATAAGGTCTTGCATTTGCCGCATATTGGTAGTGCTGTGCTATTTTTTCAAGAATTGTTTCACTTGAGGCATTAGAGTCGATAAGATCCAGTGTTTCTTTTGCCGTTCTGTGCATTTCTCTATAATAATAATCTTCTAAAGAGCTTCCGTCAGGATAAATGTGATTATATTGCATTCTGCCGGTATTCTCGTTGTATTTATAAGTGTCCTCCGGAAGTGCATAATCAGGTATACCTTCGAGCATAACTTTTGATGATTTATCTGCTCTATATGGGTCACCGTATTTAATTGCAATATCTTCAATCTGTTTAGCTTGTTTGTAGCGGCTGTTTTGAGGTTTTCCCCAACTGCGGATTACACCTGCGGTTTCTTTTAATTTGTCGCCGTTGTGTCCTTGACCGACTTCACTGTACCATTCGCTTTCGCCGTCAAAACCGCAGAAAGAAAATTTATGCATATCGTTTATTGTTTCTATGTAACTGTCAAGGCTTTGTGTATAAACACCTCTATCTATGGAATCAACTAAAAATGCTCTTGCTTCTCTTGAAGTTCTTACGTATTTTTCATTAATTTGACGTCCGCCGTTTCCTTTGTACGATACAAGTTCGTCAGGATGAATATAGGGAACGGGTTTTCCATTGTATATTTCTTCGGGATTAAGTTTATCTATGGGTACACCGTTGTATGTTTCATAATTTGTACTGCTTTTTCTTGCTTTTGCTGCTCTCGCCGAGCTTTCTATAACTTTTGTTCCGTTTGTTGATATATCAACAACAGCATATCCATCTTCAAGTTTTTGTATTGATAAATGTTTTCTTGAAACGCTTTGACCGCCCGAAATGTTAATATCAGCTTTTCTACCTATTGTTTTCACTTCGCCAAGCTTCATATCATCAAGTTGAGCTTTTAGAGCAGGGTTTTTTAAATCAAGAGTCATACCCGGAAGTTCTAAAACTTCATCACCTTTTAAAATTACCTCTTTATTTTTAGGTAGAGTATAGCCCGTGAAATATTCAACGGAATTTGCGCTTGATTGAGGCATTGGGGTTTTTGTTTTTTTAACGCTACCGTCGACTTTTTTTGCTCCTTCTTGGGCAATTTCAAATTTATATGTGTTTGTTTTTGGGTCGTAATCAACAATATTAAATGTTGTACCGTTTTTGAGCAAGGCTTCATGCATACTGCCTTCACCCATTATTGCTTTTGTTCCTTTTGGAGCAAGTATTTCAATATTGGCAACTTTTGGATCTTGCGCCCCGTAACCTTGGTCGTATTTTAGCATCTCCGGAATATTTACTCTTGAATAAGAGTTATCGGGAGTTGTCGAGGTTGAAGTAAAACCTAAATCGGTAAATTGGTCGCCTACTTTCCAATTTGGATAAAATGAATCATTGAATATAACTTGTCTGTATAAAACAGTATCTGCTTCAAGGGGTGTGCTTAATAAGTCAAAACCTTTATCTATAAAGAATTTTGCATCACGTCCTTGACTGCCTTTGTATATCTTAGAAACATCAGCTTCATGTCTTAAGGAAGTATTAATCATACCTTGATGGTGTTGATATGCGTCAAATGCCCTTTGTGCAGTATCAATATCTTTAACTTTAGCTTCAGCTCCGCTTGGTGATTTTGCCTTAAAGCCTTTTTCTATCATACTGTCGTTGTAGCCTGCGTCTTGCAGGTATTTTCTTCCGCCTTCAATATCGCCTCTGGAAAAATATTCATTTGCTGTATCAAAATCGCTTTTCGTTGCATTAACCTTAGCGTTAGCAACACCTGTGATTACTCCTAACATTTGACTTAAACCTTCACCTTTTAAGTCGATATCACCTGTAATAACAAGGTCTGACATTAAACTTAGTGAGCCATCCACTCCAACTTCAGCTACGGTTGCGGCAAGTTTACTACCTGTTTGCGCTGCAACAAGCTCATTAACACCTCCTGATATTTTACCTATTCCTTTACCTGAGAAGTATAGTGCGCCATCAATTAATGTTTCTTTTGCAATTGATAAATACCTATCTGCGTTTTTATTATCTTCACTTGTTATTGTATCAACAAGCTCCAGTGCATTATCTCCAAAGGTACCTGCCAATGCTGCCTTGCCTCCCACGCTCATCATACCCATACCGACGCCTGTTCCGACACCCGTAAAGCATAAAACACCTCCGACAGCCATAAGCCCCATACCGCCTATTTGAGATATTTGAGCTAAGTTATCAATAAAGCCTTCTTGAGATTCGCAATATTTATTTACTACTTCAGACAGTTTATCACCTGTACCTATTGCTTCTTTTCTTGCTTCAAGGAAATCATCTTCCAATTGTTCATAGTCTAAACCTGTTGCTTGTTCAAATTTATCAGTTCTTTCATTAACATATTTGTTATCATTAACGGCTTGAAGTCTTGAATCAAATATATTATCTTCAAGATTAAAGTCTTTTGTTAAAGAACCCATATCGGTATATTCATCATAACCTTCATATTTTATTTTAACGTTATTATTTTCATCAATTACAACGTCATCTATATATATGTCGGGATTAGTTCTGCTTGATTCTTTAATAATGTTTGCTATTTCATTTCTTGCTTCATCTTCATTTCCGTAATATTTAGTATAGGCATTAAATAATTCTTCTGTTGTTGTTGATGATGTTAGAGAGTTTTGAAGTTCTTGAGCAGGGGCTTTCATTGTAGCCGCAAACTGAACCATTGTTGATTTTTCCTGATAGTCAATTATCTTATTTATATCAAAATCAACCCCTGTCCACTTTTTATATGTTTCTTCAAACGATACGTCACTTTTACCCGTTAGAGAGTCTTTAAGTTCACTCATCATTTGCTTTTGATCATCAATTGCTTTTTGAGCATCTTCGCTTGATATACCTAAACCTGTCAGAATTTTAAAATCATCATAAAGACCGCTTACAACACCGTCATTTTTGTTTTGGTTATCAAACATAGCTTGCATTGCTTCGCCTGAATCAATCAGGCTTATTGCGTATGCTTTGTTTAGTTCTTCGCTATCGCATTCTTCTAAGGGTTTATCTAAGTAATTGTCTGCCAGGGTTTGGTTTTGCTCGTTATAAAGTTCATTTCCTTCGTCTTGGTCGGATATATTTTCGCTGCCAAAGCCTAAACTTGATTGTATCTGATTTTTTATGTCATCCAATGTTTTACCGGAAAACATTTCAATAATATCTCCGTCGGAGAATCCTTGGGAAACTAATTGGTCATAGGCTTCAAGATATTCATAAGAATTAAATTCTTCAAACTGTTTATTTATATCTTCTTCAGATATTGTTTTAGCCTTCCCGTCCTCTTGAGCTAAAGATATTAAACTTAAAGCCAGTTTATCATCCGTTTCAAGCTCGCCTGACATTACTTTGTTAAATTCTTTTTTTGATAATTTGTCGTTGTCCTGTTGATTTGTTGAAGAAAGATTATCATATATTGTACTATATGCTTTATATGTATTATATTCTCCGTCTTTATTTGCGTTTAATGATTCAAATATATTTTGCGTTGTATCAATTGCTTGTTGAATAAAACTATTTTGCTGAATATCAGGAGTCGGATTTTGTACGGCTTCACTGCTCGGTGCTTGAGCTGCTTGAGCTTGGGGTTGTTCTTGAGGTTGAGGTTGGGGCTGTGGTTGAATTGCTTTTAGAGCATGTCCCAAAAAAATTTGAAAGAAATTTCCTGACATAGCGTAAATCCTAAAACTTTTATAGATATTTTATTTAGAATTACGGAAATTTTAAGAAAAAATTAAGAATACCCGATAATAATTTTTACAAAAATTTACATGTAGCTTAAATATCTATTCATCAATATAGATTTCCGCAATATTATGAATTAAGCCTGAAGTTTTTGTAGGATAAACATTTTTAACTTTTTTTCTTATTGCACTGATATTTAAGGGTGCATAAAGATATACAAGAGGGTTTTCATCTGCAACAAGGGTTTGATATTTATCATAAATTTCTTTTCTTTTTTGATAATCAAGCTCAAGCGCTCCTTGTTTAAAGAGTTTATCAAGCTCTTGTTCAAAAGGATAGATTTTATCACTTCCTTTTAAATCCTGCGAGCTTCTTTTGTTGAATAAATGCAGCGCACCGTTTGAAGTCCAAACATTATAACCTGAATTTGGTTCATATATATTTGAAGTTAGAGCAATAATAATGCAATCATAATCAAGTTGATTAATCATTCTGTTAATTAAACTGTTAAATTCAATTGCTTTAAAGCTTATTTTTATACCAAGACGCTCTAAGTCTTGTTTGATTGATACTCCAGTTGCTTCTCTTTGAGTATTTCCCGCATTTGTTAAAAGTTCAAATTCAACTTTGTTGTTGTTCTTATCGTAAAGAATATTATCTTTATAATAAAATCCGCTTTTTAAAAGTAAATTTTTAGCGTGGTTCAAGTCTTTTTTGTGTCCTTTTGCAACCTGCTCATTTAAAAATCTGCTGCTTAGGGGCTCTGCACTGTATAGGGGGCTTGCCATACCTGAAAATATATTTAAAACAAGATCATCTCTATCAATTGCCCAATCAATTGCACTTCTAAAGTTTTTATCCTGAAACCAGAGTTGTTTTTTAGGGTCAACGTAATATTCTCCGTCTTTATTTTTCCTGTTGTTTAAATTGAAAACAATAAACGTTGTATTTGTGCTGGGTCCTAAGTTATAAAGCTCAAAATCGCCGTGTTTTTTCAACTCCTTATATCTTTGAACCAATGCACCGTTAACGCTTAGAGTATCGGTTAGACCCGATTCAAATTTAAGAGTGTCATTATTGGTATCACCAACAATCAGCATTATCCATTTATTAAGATATGGAAGTTTTTGGTTTTCTTTGTTGATTAAATAATAATTCGGATTTTTTTCATAAACCACTCTTTGAGAAGGTACATATTCTTTTAATTTAAAAGCACCCGAGGTTACAAGTTTATCGGGCTTTACATCAATACTTTGATAAGTTAAAAAGTAATCGTTCCCTTTGTTTGCTGCTTGCTCAAATATGTGTTTTGGAACAATTGAAGCGCTTAGAGTCCTTAAAAAAGGCGCAAAGGGTTTTGGTGTGGTAAATTTAATTGTATATTTATCAATTTTTTCAACTTTTGGTAAACTGCCATCTATTGTCATAACATCTCTTGTTGAGCCATCTCCAAAACCGCCGAATATTATTGTGTTATAGGTAAAATATACATCTTCTGAGGTTATCTCAACCCCGTCAGACCATTTTATTCCATGGCGAAGATGAACAATATAGGTTTTTTTATCTTCTTTTATATCAATTGATTTAGCCAGTTTAACAACAACATCACCGGTATTGGGGTCGCTTTGGGTTAAACCGTCATACATAATCTCCGACAATTCAGCGCTTGTTGCATCATTAGCGTTATAAGGGTTAAAAGTTTTAGGTTCACCCATAATCGTTGTTGTATAACTTCCTCCAAACTTCCCCACAGGGAGCATTGTTTGAAGATAATCAACATTATCAATTGTAACATTTTTTTGAGGCGGAATAATGCTGCTTGCTTCTTTAACAGGTTCAAAACTGTTTTTTTTAACTTCATCAAAACCATAATCTTTTTTGAAGATTAAAGACATTAGTCCTATAAAAAATAAAAATATTAAGAATAAATAAGCATATTTTTTCATATTATTGATTTTATCACAATTAAATGATATAAAAAGCTAAAGAAGGTTAATTTTTTTCCTGAATATTTTTAAAGGATGAAACAACGGGATATGAGAATTATAGTTACAGGTGCTTCCGGCTTATTAGGTAAATCGCTATGTCCGATGTTGGACAAAGAAGGGTGGCAGTATTGGGCTTGTAACTCAAAGATTTTTGATATAACAAATACAAAAATGGTGAATGAAATTATGAATAAAATTGATTTGGATTTTATTATTCACCTTGCAGGTTATACAAATATTGATCAGGCGGAAGATAATCCCGATTTAGCTTACAGTGTTAATCAACTGGGCACAAAAAACATTGCACGAATTGCAAAAAAACATAATGTTCCTATTCTGTATGTAAGTACAGATAATGTTTTTGACGGCACTAAAACAACTCCTTATAAACCGAATGACGCAACAAACCCCATTAATGTTTACGGCAAATCTAAACTGGCCGGAGAAAAAGAGATAATAAAGGCAACAAAAAAATATTATATACTCAGAACCTCCTGGCTATACGGTACAGGCGGGTATGTTGATGCCATGCTTACCTTTTCAAATTTCAGAAAAGAGATATCCGTAGTTGATGATCAAATTGGTTCTCCAACTTGTTGTGATGATGTTTCAAGAAAAATTATAGAAATTATAAAAGACAATAAACCCTATGGAATTTATCACGTAACTTCAGGCGGCAGTACAAGCTGGGCTGATTTTACAAAGAAAATTTTTGAAATTAAAAAAAGAAAAGTTGACGTTGTTTCAATTAATAAAAGCGATTTTCCCCGTCCTGCAAAGCGTCCTAAATATTGCGTTTTAGATAGTGATAATAAAATGCCTTATTGGGAAGAGGCTCTAAATACCTATCTTTCAAATAAAAATTAAGCATGCTCGGTTTTTGTTGTATAATATAATAAATTATGTAATCAGGCTTTAGAGAGGTGTTTTCATGCATGGAATTATTTTAGCGGGCGGTTCCGGTTCCAGACTTTGGCCGCTTTCAAGAGAGTTATACCCAAAACAACTTTTAAAACTGAACACCGATAAAAGTTTGCTTGAGCGTACTTATGAACGTTTAATGGGGATAATGGATGCTGATAATATCCTTGCAATTACCAATACAAAACATATAAGCGATGTAAGATTTCAGTTGAGTGCTTATAAAAAAGATATCAGAATTTTAGGAGAGCCCGCCGCTAAAAATACGGCTCCTGCAATTGCAATAGCAACAAAATATTTAATCGATTTTGGGGTTGATGATGTAATTGTTGTTGTTCCTTCCGATCATTTAATTCAAGACAATGCAGCTTTTAGAGCTACGATTGATGAAGCTCAAAAACTTGCTAAACTCGGCTATATTGTTACTTTGGGTGTTAAACCGACACAACCGAGTGTCGGCTTTGGATATATTAAAGCAGGAAAAGCGCTTGAAGGCGGCTTTAGTGTTGACGGGTTTAAAGAAAAACCCGATTTAAAAACTGCGCAAAAATATTTTAACGACCCTAAATATTATTGGAATGCGGGAATTTTTGTATTCAAAACCTCGACTTTAATGCAAACTTTGAATGATGTTGCGCCTGAAATATACAACATAACTCAAAAATTTGATTTTGTTCGTCAAGATGATATTGATTATATGACTTTTGACAAATATCCTTCAATTTCTTTTGATTATGCCGTTATGGAGCTTGCAAAAAATATTGCAATGGTTGAAATGAAAGGCGATTGGAGTGATTTAGGGTCGTGGGATGCTGTTTATAAGCTTAATAAAAAAGATAAAAACGGAAATGTTAAAATAGGTAATATTATTGAACAAGACTGTGAAAACTCAATGCTTTATTCGCAAGAGAGAATGGTAGCAGGTGTCGGGTTAAAAGATATTATTCTTATTGAAACACCTGACGCAATTTTAGCATGTAATCGCAAAGATTCTCAAGGGGTTAAACAGGTTTTTGAAAAATTAAAAGAAGCAAAAAATGATACTCATAAAATTCACACCACCGTTTATCGTCCGTGGGGTTATTATACCGTTTTAAACCAAGGGGAGGGATATTTAACCAAGATGATATGTGTATCAAAAAAAGGGCAGCTTAGCTTGCAGTCGCATAACTATCGCTCTGAACATTGGGTTATATTGTCGGGAATTGCAAGAGTTACGCTTGAGGATAAAGTCTTTATGCTAAAAGCAGGTTCTTCTATTGATATTCCCGTTAGAGCAGTGCACTCTTTAGCCAATCCTTACGATAGCGAGCTTAAGATAATAGAAGTTCAAAAGGGTGATAAGCTTGTTGAAGAGGATATTGTCCGATATAAAGATATTTATGGCAGGGTGAAATAGCTTTTTAAACTTTTTTAGACTTTGTTAATATTAAGATAACTTTTAGCATTGTTAATAATTTCAGCGGGTAATTGCGCTAATATTGCCGTATTTATTGCAAAGCTTGATTGTACAACACCTCTTTTCAGTTTTCTATCTTGAATTGCGGCGTTTTCCTGATTAGTGCTGCCTATTACATAGTTATAGGCTTTTTTAGGATATTTATTTTCAAGATTTGTTAACTCAAGATTATGTGTTACTACAATTGTTTTTGCTTCAAAATGATTTAGTAAATATTCGCAAAAAGCAAGAGCAATTGCCGCACCCTCTTTTGCGTTTGTGCTTTTTGCGGGTTCATCAAGCAAAACAAGGGAAGAATTTGTAATATTATCTATTATAAATTTTAAATCATTCATCTCAACCATAAAACTTGAAATGTTGTTAACAATATCATCAGTTGAGCCTTGGCGAAGAAATATTTTATCTAAAATTGTAACATTTGCGCTTTTTGCGGGAACAAAACACCCGATTTGAGAAAGTATGCAAATAATGGCATTATATTTTAAATATGTGGATTTTCCGCTCATATTTGCACCTGTTAAAATCATCATTGTTGAATTGTCAATATTTGTATCGTTTTTTATGACGTCATTATTTAACTTAATTAGGCTCGGATGAAAACCGTCTTTAATATATAAACCTTCGGAGTTGAAGTTTGGTTTTGAAAGATTATTCACAAGCGTACAGCGTGAGAATGATACAATTACATCAATTCTTGCAATGTCTTTAGCTAAACTTCTTATAACGCTGACAAATTCGGAAGCACGTTTTCTGATTTCGCAATAGATTGAATATTCAAGCTCATTAATTTGAAATTTTAAGTTAAAGTATTCCTGTTCGTATTCTTTTAATTTTTCCGTTGTATATCTTGCACAGCTTGATAAAATTTGTTTTCTTAAATATTCCTTGGGAACTGAATTTTGCCTTGAAGAGGGAATTTCAATATAGTAACCTATGCTTGCGCTAGAGTTTATTTTAAGCTTGTCTGTTTTAAGAAGAATTTTTTGTTGAGCTTCGTAAGATAAGATATCTTGTGAAATTTTTTTCAGTTTACTTCTCAGATAGTCCAAATTTGAATTATAGTTATCATTGATAATTCCGCCTGATTTAACATCGTTTGATGTATTTTCATTAATTGCGAGTTTAATTTCTTTGGTTATATCCAAAACTTTTTTAAGCTCTTTTTGTTTAATTTTAAACAAACTTGATTTTAATTTATTGCAGAGATTGTTTAAGTTTTCTATGTCTTTTGAATTATTAACCAATTGGAATAAATCTTTAGGGTATATTGTTGTATTTGAAAGACGTGCGCAAATTCTTGATAAGTCGCAGAACTGTTCCATTATATTTTCAAAAGAGGTTATTAATTTTTTATTTTGAATTAGCTCCCTGATGGCATTTTGACGAATTTGAATTTGCGCCTTATCCAATAAAGGCTCGCTTAAATATTTCTTTAAAAGCCTTGCACCCATTGGAGTTTTTGTATAATTTAAAAACCAAAAAATGCTCCCTTTTTTCTTTAAAAATCTTTTTGTTCTTGTTAATTCAAGATTTCTTCTTGTAATTTCATCCATAGTTAAAAATGTATTGATTTTATACTCAATTATTTTATCTAATTTTGCCATATACTGTTTTTGAGTATTTTCGCAATACATTAGAATACTGTTTTCAATTATTTCACAGTTAAAATATTCTTCATCTAAAACGGTTGTGTTAAATTTTTTTGTCAAATCTTTAAAAATATTTTCCTGATTTTTGCAAATTAAAAATTCATCAGGGGATATTTTTTCAATTTCTATTTTTATTTTTTCAAAAGTGTCTTTTGTTTTGTAAAATTGACCTTCGGAAACATCTGCATAAGAAAGATAACAAATGCCGTCTTTATGGTAGGCGCAAAGTATATAGTTATTTTCGTATGCATCTAAAAAATCATTTTCAATTATTGTACCTTTTGTATAGGTTCTTGTGATTTTTCTGTAAAAATTGTTATTTTCATCTTTAAACTGGGGGCATAGACAAACTTTATAATTTTCATTCAGCAATTTTTTGATGTAAATATCAACGGATTTTACGGGAACTCCCGCCTGCGCTACTTCGCCAATTTCCTTAAAGCTTCTTGAAGTAAGTGTTGCACCTGTTATTTGAGAGAATATTTTTGCGTCTTGAAAAAAAGTTTCAAAAAACTCGCCAACTTGAAATAATAAAATCGAGTCATAATTTTCACGCTTAAAAGACAAGTATTCTTTTAATAGTGTGCTTTTTATTTTATTTATATCTACATCATTGCTATTAAAAATCATTTATAAAACATTCATATTTTTATAAATATGCCCCTTAAAACTTTTAAGGGGCATATATTTAGATTATAGCATATCAGAATCAACCACACCAAACATTCCTTCGATTTCTTCTAAAATCGCAGATGGTTTTCTTGCTTGATGTTTTTGAGCTGCTCTTTTTTGAGCTTCTTTTTCTTTTTCTTCTGAAGCGTTGATTAAGTGATAATAACCTGTTCCGGCAGGGATAAGTCGACCGATAATAACGTTTTCTTTTAAACCTCTTAATAAGTCTTTTTTACCTTCAACAGCGGCTTCCGTTAAAATTCTTGTTGTTTCTTGGAATGAAGCTGCCGAGATAAATGACTCGGTATTAAGTGAAGCTTTTGTGATACCTAGTAACAATGCTTCATAGGTTGCTTCTTGACCGTTATTTTTGCGGGCTTCTTCGTTTTGAGCTTCAATTACTTTAAGTTCAACCAATTCACCCGGTAGAAGTTTTGTCGTACCGGAGTCAATAACCTTTACTTTTTTAATCATTTGACGAACAATAACTTCAACGTGTTTATCTGAAATTTCAACACCTTGAGAGCGATATACTCTTTGTACTTCATCAACAAGATATTGCTGAGCAGCATTTGCACCACGCAATCTGATAACGTCATGCGGGTTCATTGGGCCTGACGTTAAAGCGTCACCTTTTTTGATTTTTTGTTTGTCGTTAACAATTACGGTTGCTTCAATAGGATATTTAATTTCGGTTCTTCCCGAGCCGTCATCCGCTTCAATAAATAAACGAGGAATATCATCTTCGTATTCTATTATTGCAGTTCCGTCAAATTCAGCAGCAATTGCCGAGTCTTTCGGTTTCCTTGCTTCTAAAAGTTCTTCTACACGAGGAAGACCTTGAACGATATCACCTGTTTTTTGTCTTTCAAATACTAACGTTGCAAGTAAGTCGCCTCTAAGGATTAGTGCGGAATTATCAACCTGCAATAATGCCCCGGGGGAGATTAAGTGAGGTCTGCCCACTCTTACAACAACCTTATCGGAGTCGGCTTTTACAACTTTACCGGAGAATTGAGAAGTTTCATTTTGAGATATTTTCTCGTCAACGGTTATGTAATCACCAACTTTAACACAGGGTTTTGAAGTTACTTTTTGTTCTTCTTCATAGTTACTTGAAACAAGCAATAATCTTCTTAAATCGCCGTCTTTTTGATTAATTGAAGCAATTGAATCGCTTACCGCTAATACTTGAGTTTTTGTAACAGGTGTTTTTGGTTCAATTATTTGACCATCCTTAACAAGAAGCTCTGTTTGGGTTGATGATAAACCGCGGGAAGTATCTTCCTGTTCACGTCTTACAATTAAAGTTTCCAATACAACAATTTTCAAATCACCTTTAGAGTCAAGCTCAACCATACCTTTTAGATGTGAGATATAACCTGACATTGATAATACTAAAGATGTTCTTGTTAAAACAGCACCATCAAGGTTTCTTACTCTTGCGCCGTCTTTAAATTGCACTTGAGTAATCGGTAAAAGTTCAATAGCTTCGTCGGTTGCATTGAATTTAATTGAAACATCTTTTTGTTGAATATCAAATGCTTGAATGGGTCTGATTAGGATTTGAACGGGTTTACCGTCAAGATTATCTTCTTCTTCAAGAGTTTCTTCGGATAACTCTTCATCCAGTTCATCAAGCTCCATTATATCTGATTCGTTTTCAATTATTGTTACGATTGAATCAACTTTGGCCTTGATTTTGCCTGCTACAACCGTGCCTGCTTTAATAACTTCGCCTTCACCTACTTTTAAGTCGTTGATTGATTCAAGCGTGTGTAATTCACCGGGACGGACTACGATTTCATGGATAATATCGTTAAATTCTTTAATTTCAACAATACCTGCAATGTGTGTATAAATATCTTTTACAACTTCGCAGCCTGCTTCAACATAAGTTCCCGATTCAACAAGTTTTAGGGAAGCGTCTTTTGACACTTGATGAATTTCTTCTGGGATGAATATTAATTGTCCGGGATTTATAACAACTTGGTTTTCATCAACTTCAAGACCGTTGTAGCGAATTTCACCGGATGATTCAACTTTACAGGTGTCGTCAATGAGTTCTGCAATTATCATTCCGTTTTCAACCGTTGTATCAACGGGAGATTTTACGATATATTTTTCACCTGTTTCAGGAACGCTCCAGAGTTGTTCTTTCTTTGTTTGTTCAAATATAGCGTTTGCTGCTTGAATTGAAGCAATTACAATTGTAAGTTCTTTACCTGAAACGATTTTTTTGATTTTCTTACCTTCAAAAGTTACTTCGTTGATTTCAAGTGAATCACCAACACGAACTTCGCCGCCATGTTCTGATATTATTAAAGTTTCAGCCAGTTTTTCACCTTTTTTAATTTTTTGACCATCCTCAACTAAAACTTTTGAACCTGCGGGAAGCGCATAAACATCTCCGCCTAAAACCCAAACAATACCTTGTTTGTTAGCTATTCTTGAGATGTTACCTTGTCTGTCTTTTCTTTCATCTGCAACAAAGTCTTGAAATACTACTTCGCCTGAAATATCAGAAGTAATATCTTTTAAGGCTTTTTCGGTTAAACGAGAACCGTCACCTTTTGAAGCGGGTTCAAATTCGGCAATAACATCACCTGCTTTAACTTTATCGCCTTTTTTAACAAGAACTTTAGCGTTCATTGGTACGTGGACTTTTTCGGAGCCTGCTTCACCTTTAACTTCAACATCGGCTTCTTTGATTGCAATTTGTACAACATCCCCGTGACGTGTTCTTTGTTCACGTGTTTTAACTTCGGTATTAATAACACCATCAATTATTGATTTTGCTTGACGGGTAACACCTGAACCTTTAAATACACCGCCTGTGTGGAATGTTCTCATTGTTAATTGTGTACCGGGTTCACCGATTGACTGAGCGGCAATAATACCGATAGCTTCGCCGATATCAACGGGTTTTTGAGTTGTCATTGACCAGCCGTAGCATTTTTGACAAATTCCGTATTCAAGCTCGCAAGTAAGAGTTGAGCGAACTTTAATTTCTTTTAAGTTAAGAGTTTTGATTTTTTCTAAGTCATCTCTATCAACCGTTGTGTTTCTTTTAACTAAAATATTGCCATCAGAATCAACCACATCTTGAGCAACCGTTCTTCCTAACAATCTGTCTTCAAGAGGAACGATAACATCTTCACCATCAACAATAGCGGTAAGATTGATGTATTTATCAGTGTGACAATCTTCTTCTCTTATAATAACGTCTTGAGCAACGTCAACCAAACGTCTTGTTAAATAACCGGAGTCAGCTGTTTTTAGAGCGGTATCTACAAGACCTTTTCTTGCACCGTAAGACGAGATAACGTATTCTGTACAAGATAGACCTTCTTTAAAGTTTGATTTAATAGGTAAGTCGATGATTTGACCTTGTGCGTCAGCCATCAAACCACGCATACCAACCAATTGAGATACTTGAGATAAGTTACCTCTTGCACCTGAGAAAGCCATCATATAAACGGGGTTTAAACGGTTAAAGCTTTCAACAACTTTTTCTGTTAATTTAGCCGTTGTTTCGCTCCAAGTGTCGATAACTTTTGTATATCTTTCAACTTCCGTGATTTCGCCTTTAAGATATCTGCGAGTTGAGCGTTCAATTTCTTCTTGAGCTTCTTGAAGAAGTTGATTTTTTGCTTTTGGTACTTCCAAGTCTTTAATTGAGATTGTTGTACCTGATTTTGTTGCATATTTGTAGCCTAAATTTTTCAAATTATTAGCCAACTCTGCTGTTTTTGCACCGCCCCATTCAAGATATACTTGAGATAGGAGTTGATTTAGAGCTTTTTTATTCATTACCTTATTGATAAACTCAACATGTTTTTTCTTTTTTGAGTTTTCAGGAGTTAATGTTGTCATATATTTATTTACCTCATTATTGTTTAATTTTTAACCAATTATCTAAGAAAGTACTGATTTTCTTACAGCTTCATTAAAGATTATTCTTCCCGGGGTCGTTTCAATTCTATGACCGTTTTCATCTCTTACAACAATTTTATCGTGTAATTTTATTACACCTGTTGCATGAGCTGCCATAGCGTCCGTGAAGTCGTGGAAATAACCTTTGATTTCGGCATTTGGATCTTTGATAATTGTTAAATAATACATACCAAGTACCATATCTTGAGTTGGTGTGATAATCGGTTTACCTGTTGCAGGAGCCAAGATATTATTGGTTGCAAGCATAAGCATTCTTGCTTCCGCTTGAGCTTCAATGGATAATGGTACGTGAACCGCCATTTGGTCACCGTCAAAGTCGGCATTGAATGCTGTACAAACTAAAGGATGAAGCTGAATTGCTCTACCTTCAACCAGCACTGGTTCAAATGCTTGAATACCAAGTCTATGAAGGGTTGGAGCACGGTTTAACATAACAGGATGTCCATCAACAACTTCTTCTAAGATATCCCAAACAACTGCTTCAGAGCGTTCTATTTTCTTTTTGGCAGATTTAATATTTTGAACTAAACCACGTTCGATTAGTTTATTAACAACAAACGGTTTAAATAATTCAATTGCCATTTCTTTAGGTAAGCCGCATTGATTTAGCTGTAATTGAGGACCTACAACAATAACGGAACGTCCCGAGTAGTCAACACGTTTACCTAATAAGTTTTGTCTGAAACGACCTTGTTTACCTTCTATAATATTTGATAAAGATTTTAAAGGTCTTGAGTTGGGACCTACAACCGTTCTTCCTCGTCTGCCGTTATCAATTAAAGCATCAACCGCTTCTTGAAGCATTCTTTTTTCGTTTCTTACGATAATTTCGGGCGCTCCCATTTCAAGAAGTCTTAAAAGACGGTTGTTTCTGTTTATTACACGTCTGTATAAGTCGTTTAAGTCGGATGTTGCAAATCTTCCGCCGTCTAATTGTACCATAGGACGTAAATCAGGAGGTGTAACGGGTAATACATCCATTACAAACCAAGTCGGTTCCGTTCCCGATTCGATTAAACTTTCAACAAGTCTTAAGCGTTTAATTAATTTTGCTCTTTTTTGAACCGATCCGCCTGCGGCGTCAAGTTCGGTTCTGATATCATTTGCTAAATCTTCAAGTTTAATTTCCGATAACAGTTCCTTGATAACTTCAGCGCCAATTCCTACTTTTAGCTTTGTTTCTTCATTTTCAATTATGTAGTCTTCGTATTCTTCTTCCGTTAAAAGCTGGAACTTTTTAAAGGGGCTGTCTGCCCCGTCAACTACAACATAGTTGTTGAAGTAAATAATTTGCTCAAGGTCTTTCAGCGTCATATCCAAAAGTAAACCGAGATATGAAGGTATCCCTTTTAAAAACCAGATATGTGAAACAGGGGCAGCAAGTTTAATATGCCCCATTCTGTGACGACGAACTTTTGAATCGGTTACTTCAACACCGCAGCGTTCACAGATAATACCTTTATGACGTACTCTTTTATATTTTCCGCAGAAACATTCCCAGTCTTTTGTAGGACCAAAGATTTTTTCACAAAACAAACCGTCACGTTCGGGCTTCAGGGTTCTATAGTTGATTGTTTCAGGTTTGGTTACTTCCCCGTATGACCATTTTAGAATTCTTTCGGGTGATGCGATTGAAATTCTTATATAATCAAAATAATCAATACTTGTAGACATTTATTCTCCTTTGAATTTATTTATCTAATTAATCTTTAAAGCTTGCCGATGTATCAAAAAAATCAATATTTAAAAGTTCTGAATCGATATCGGATAGTACTCTTTTAGGAGCCGATTTTCTTAAATCATCGGTATCGCTCATTAAATCAACTTCTTCTCCGCCTTTTTTAGATACCGCAATATCTAAACCTATGCTTTGAAGTTCACGAACCAATACCTTGAATGACTCGGGAATGCCCGGTCTTGGGATATTGTCACCTTTAACAATTGCTTCATAGGCACGTGAGCGACCGTTTACATCGTCTGATTTGATTGTTAACATTTCTTGAAGAGTATAAGCTGCGCCATAAGCTTCAAGAGCCCAAACTTCCATTTCACCAAATCTTTGACCGCCAAATTGAGCTTTACCGCCTAACGGTTGTTGAGTTACTAATGAATATGGACCTGTAGAGCGGGCATGGATTTTATCATCAACAAGGTGGACAAGTTTTAAGATATATGAAATGCCGACTGCAATCGGTTCATCAAACGGTTCACCCGTTCTGCCGTCGTAGAGAGTTACTTTTCCGTCATCTCTAACCCAGTCGATACCTTTTTCTTTGATACCTTTTAGAAGTTCTGCTTTAGTATTAATTTCAGATTGGTTAGCGCCGTACATTTCATCAAACAAAGGTGATTCATAGTGATTACCCGTTAAATATGAAGCCAGACCCAACAAGTGTTCATAAGTTTGACCTACGTTCATACGGGATGGAACACCAAGAGGATTTAATACGATATCAACAGGGGTGCCATCAGGCAAGAAAGGCATATCTTCTTTGGGTAATATTCTTGAAACAATACCTTTGTTACCGTGGCGACCTGATAATTTATCACCAACCGATACTTTACGTTTTTGAGCTATATAAACTCTTATAACCGTATTAGCTCCGGGCGGCAGTTCGTCGCCTTTTTCTCTATCAAATACTTTAACGTCGACTACACGTCCGCCTTCTCCGTGAGGAACTCTTAGAGAATTATCTTTAACATCACGAGCTTTTTCGGCAAATATTGCTCTTAATAACTTTTCTTCGGGCGGATGTTCGGATTCGCCTTTTGGAGTAATTTTACCTACTAAAACATCGTCAGCATAAACTCTTGCCCCAATTCTTACAATTCCTCTTTCATCAAGATGTCTTATGGAGTCTTCAGAAACATTCGGAATTTCTCTTGTAATTTCTTCGGGACCGAGTTTTGTTTGACGAGCGTCTATTTCTAATTTTTCAATGTGCAATGAAGTAAATACATCATCATAAACACATCTTTCAGATAGCAAAATAGCATCTTCGTAGTTATAGCCTTCCCAGGGCATATACGCAACTAATACGTTTTTACCGAGTGAAAGTTCGCCCATATTTGTTGAAGCGCCGTCCGCTATAACATCTCCCGCTTTAACCTTGTCGCCTTCTTTTACGATTGGCTTTTGATTAATACAAGTATCTTGGTTTGAGCGAACATATTTTAAAAGCTGATATTGATGAACATTACCATCATTATCTTTGATATGAATTTCTTCACCCATAACCTTAACAACCGTGCCATCAACGGTTGATACGGCTACCATTCCCGAGTCTTTTGCAACACGTCCTTCTAAGCCTGTTCCAACAACCGGTCTTTGAGTAACTAAAAGAGGTACAGCTTGACGTTGCATGTTTGAACCCATCAAAGCACGGTTAGCGTCGTCGTGTTCAATAAACGGAATTAAAGATGTTGCAACAGAGATAATTTGAATAGGTGAAACACCAACATAGTCAACTTTTGTTGATTCACCCATTGTAAATTCCGAACGATATCTAACAGGAACATAGGGCTCTTTAATTTTTCTGTCTTTTGTAAGTTCGATATCCGCAGGTGCTACACGATAGTTTTCGTCCTCATCTGCCGTTAAATAATGAACTTCATCAGTAACTTGTCCATCTTTAACAACAAAGAAAGGTGTTTCAATAAATCCATAGTCGTTAACTCTTGCATGTGTTGCAAGTGAGTTAATCAAACCTGCGTTAGGACCTTCGGGGGTTTCAACGGGACATAAACGACCGTAGTGAGAAGGGTGAATATCACGAACGGCAAAACCTGCTCTTTCTCTCATTAAACCGCCCGGTCCCAGGGCTGATATACGACGTTTATGAGTTAACTCTGCTAAAGGGTTTGTTTGATCCATAAATTGCGATAATTGAGATGAGCCAAAGAACTCTTTTAAGGAAGCCACTAACGGTTTAGTATTTAAAAGATTTAAAGGCGTCAGGGTTTCAGAATCCTGCAAGGTCATTCTTTCTTTAACAATACGCTCAATTCTTGATAAACCAACTCTGAATTGGTTTTGTAACAGTTCACCGACAGAGCGGATACGACGATTTCCCAAGTGGTCGATATCATCCAAAGTACCTTCATCATAAGTTAGGTTGATTAAATATTCTATACCTGCAACGATATCTTGAATTGTAATTGTTCTTTGTGTTTCAGGAAGGTTTAAACCTAATTTTTTATTTAATTTATAACGACCAACTTTACCGATATCATATTTCTTTTCATCAAAAAATCTTGCTTCCAAAATAGAACGACCGCCCGCAGGAGTAGCAGGGTCGCCGGGGCGAAGTTTTTTATAAACTTCAACTAAAGCTTCATCGGTTGTTGCAGCTGTATCTTTATCAAGAGTTTTCTTTAGGAAATCATAGTGAGTAAATAATGTTTCCATTTCAATGGGAGTAATACCAAGAGCTTTTAATAGAGTTGTAGCTAAGATTTTTCTGTTTTTATCGATTTTTACATAAACAAGGTCATTAGAATCCGTTTCAATTTTAAGCCATGCGCCTCTGTTTGGAATTAAAGTTGCATTGTACAGACGTTTACCTGTCGGAGAAACTTCTTTTTTGTAATATATACCGGGAGAACGGACAATTTGAGAAACGATAACACGTTCCGCACCGTTAACAATAAACGTACCTTTATCGGTCATTGTCGGAATATCACCGATATAAACTTCTTGTTCTTTAATTTCACCGCTGTCACGGTTAACTAAACGCATCATAACACGAAGCTGTTTAGCGTATGTTGCGTCATGAATACGAGCTTCTTCGATTGTGTATTTTGGTTTATCAAAAGTATAGTTTGGTAAAAAGTGTAGTTCCAGTCTGCCTGTATAATCCTTTATCGGGCTAAAAGAAAGCAGTTCTTCTTTTAAGCCTTCTTTTAAGAATTGCTCAAAAGATTTTTTCTGTACTTCAATCAAATCAGGCAAATCTTCAAGACGAGTTCCTGGAATACCCTGAGGAGTAATACGGCTTGCTTTTTTTGTTGTTGTCATCTAAATACCTCTAATATATGTAATTACAATTATTTTTAAATTGTGCAAATTGGCTTTAGGGTAAGTTGTTTTAATTTTAAACAATTTTGTGCCACTATACACATTTTATTAGACTTTAACAATTATACGGGCTAAAATGACAGGGTCAAGATTTCAGCTTCATAAAAATTTACAAAACACTTGAAATTTTTAAAAAATAGTGTAAAATGAGTAGCTACTTAAGTTTAAAACGTATTTTATATTTGTGTGCTATATTTAAAAAAATAAAAGATTTAAGTTCTTTTTTTATCGTATTGAAAATTTGCACCCGCAGTATATTTGACTATACATATTGTTTTCTCTTGCAATTTGGCGGGATATTTTAAATCCGTCAGACTTTTTGAAGTTATATTCCAAAAAATTAATTCCGTATTTTTGAGCTATTAATCTTCCTTCTTTAAAAATCTGCTCGGAATTTTTGTGCGGAGAAACGCTAAGCGTTGTTGTAAAAGAGTCAATATTATTCTTAATCGCAAATTTTGCCGTTTCTTCAAGCCTCAAATTAAAACAAGCGCTGCATCTCAAGCTTTTTTCGCCCAATAATTCCATGCCTTTTACTTTTTCAAAGTAAACTTCAGGCTCCCATGCCCCTTCAAAAAAATCTATATTAATTTTTTTACAGTAATTTTCAAGCTCGTTTTTTCTTATTAAGTATTCTTCTTTAGGGTAAATATTCGGATTATAAAAAAATACTACAAGCCTATAATTATCTTCAATTAATTTCTTTATCGGATAACTTGCGCATGGAGCGCAGCAGGCATGTAGTATTATCTTTTTCATCACTTCATTTACTTGTTATTTGCTCGTTTGTGAGCAAGTTCAATTTTTTCAATCAAATCTTCGTAAGGCATTGAGCCCATATATAAAACATCGTTAATTTCTATTGCGGGCGTGCCGGAGATACTTTTATCAACTGTTTTTTGAATATCGTTTTGAAGTTGTTCAAGCACTTCGGGGCTGTTCATATCGCTTTTTAATTTGTTCATATCAAGTCCTAAATGTGCTTTTTCAATCTTGGATAAGATTTCTTCTTCGCCTATACCGTCTGAATAAAACAGGATATTGGCAACACCCCAAAACTTTTCTTGTTTTTTTGCGGCAAGTGCAATTCTTGAATATAAACAAGAGTTTTCATGCCCTCCTAAAGTTCCGCTGATTTTAGTATTACAGCTTGTATCAAGCGGAAAATTAATTTCATTAACAAGAATATTCTTTTCCCTTGCGGCTTTATGAAGCATGATATTTACAACTTTGCAAAACGGGCAATTGTAGTCGCTGTAAATATTTATAACTACATCGGCATTTTTGTTTCCGAGAACATTTTCTTTAATTGCATATTTATTATTTTTTGCTTCAAAAAATTCTTTCATTGTTTTTTCTTTTTTAAGTTTGGGAGAAAATATTAAACTGTCGTTCAGATAGTACAACCCTGAAACAAAAGCAATTAAAACAACAAGAAATAGAATGAAATATTTTTTTGCACCTTTAATAAAATCAACCACCGTTGTTTTGATGTCATTAATAAAAAATCCTTTGGTATTTGCGCACAGCGCAATAAACAAATCAACAAAATATGTACAAAAACAAAGTATACAAATTTTATTAATTTTAAATATTGAAATAAAAGCTAAAACCATTGAAATAGCAAAAGACAAAAGTCCAAGGGTTGCAATATAGCTTCTGGGGTTTTCAAAGACATCAAAAATTGTGTTTTTAAATTTGTTTTGTATTCTGTCAACAAATAAAAGCATTAAAATAACAGTGTATAAAAATAAGCCCCAAAGAGCATTGGGTACACCAAGAGATAATGAATAGCTTGTTGCTGCAACACCGTCACAGTCGATTTTTTCTGAAATTGTGCAAAAACTTGGAACATGTACATCCAAGAAATTAGCCTTATAAAAAATTATGCTTAATTCAATACAAAGACCAATACCGATAAGCACTAAAAACAGAATGATAAAAAATCTTATTTTTGGAAACTTTAACTCCATTTTATTTTCTTGATTCATCTTTCCCTCTATTAGACATCTGTACATATTAACAACCAAACAGGTAATTATATTATACAGATTTTTTTATACTTTGATAATAGACTAAAGTATAATATAAAGAAAGAAAAAATTCAAAAAATTTCAGGTTTTTTAAAATTTCTTATTTATCAACATAGTATTCAATGTTATCGACATAATTAAGAATTTCATCTCTGTTGAATACGTATTCTTTTTGAGTGTCCCATGGGTTGATCAATGTAACTTTATCTTCGTTTACATCTGCAAGTACCCATGCATGTCCCATATTTCTACCGGTTAAAAATACTCTGTTGTTGTCGGTGTCATAAGCATATAAATCATCATTTAAGCAGTTATCTTGAAAAGATACAACAGCAGCTTGATTTTTATTGCTTTCAAATCTTGAAAAAACATCCTTATTATCTAAAGAGTTATCGAAACCAATTTTTTCGCTGTTTATTAAAAATTCAGGCATGTCTGTATCAACTAGCGAAGGTGTTTCTTTTAAATTAAATCCCATATCCGTATCTACATGTGTATCTTTTCTTAAGTAATTTATTTCTTTATCACAATTATCTCCAAAAGCAAGAGCAATAAATTGCATTAATCCGCTGTTAAGTTGATCGCCTTCTTTTATACCTGTAATACTTTGAAAATACCAATTATAGTTATCGGGATTGGATTTTATTTTGTTGAATATTTTTTCAAAAGCAAGCTCAAAAAGTAAAACATCATCATCACCCGTTGAATACTCTCCAGATTCTTTTGCTTGTTGTAATTCTTCAGTTGTTATTACAGATTTTTCGGGTGTTGAAATTTTTTCTTTTTTTGGTTCTTTATCTGTATCTGAATAGTAGTATTCATCGTAATCACCGCCATGGTAATCACCATCCCAATCATCGTCATCTTCGACCCCATCATGTGCTTCTACTTCGATGATTTCATTAATACCGTCAAAATCAACACTCCAGCTTCCTTCTGTACTATCATCCACTACATCTTTAAGAATTTGTGCTGTAGTCGGATTTAATGACATGGCTTTAATACCTGCCATAAGCCAACAATCACCTTTTTTACCCTGAGAAAAATCACCTATTTGTCCGTCAATATCAATAGTAAGTCTAGTGTTTTTATTTGAAGTTTCCTCGTTTTTATATTCAAAATTTAAATAATCAGGACAAGTCGTTTTTAAATCTTGAACATCTCTACTTGAGAAAATATCACTGTTTTGTTGTGCGGCATATTCTTTAACTGATGGCTTTAGTGATAAATTGTATTTATCTACCGTGCGCAATACTTCGTTATTTAATTCTGTCATAAAAAAACCTTTTATATACTATGTATATCAAAAGTATATAATTGAAAAAAAATTGCCAATTTTTTTATTTATGTTTACAAAAATTAACTATGAATTAAGTTTTTTTAATTTTTCATAGCACTCAAGCGCTTCATTAGAAATATTATCCCTTAAAACAATTTTTATTCTAACTTCCAAATCGCCCTTTGAACCGTCTTTTTTAGCCAGCCCCAAATTTTTCAAACGAAGTTTTTTATCCGTTGATGTGTTTTTTGGAATTTTAATTTTTATTTTATCGCCTAATACCTCTATTTGTTTTTCGCAGCCTAAAACAGCTTCAAAAGGTAATATTTCAAGATTTTTGATTAAATTATATTCATCAATTTCATATTCATTATCTTGAGTTTTAACAACCAAATAAACGTCACCGGTGTTTCCGTAAGCGTCAGTTTTTCCTTCTTTTTTAAGTCTGATTTTTTGACCGTCTTTAACATATTTAGGTACTTGAAAAGTTAAGTTTTTTGTTACTTTTTCAATGCCGGTTCCCGAGCAATTGGTACAAAAACCTCTTCTTGAGCCGTGACAAACCTTGCAAGGTTGATAAGAGCTTATTGTTATTGTCTTTTTAGGACATTTGATTAAATCATCAACGCTTAAAATAACGTTTTGGATTATATCAAGGTTTTCTTCTTTTTCTTTGGAAGCTTGAGCTCTTGAGCTTCTTTGTCTTTGCCCTGAATAATTTTGAGAGAAAGGCTCTGAATAACCTTGTGAAAAGCTTTGCGAGAAGTCACCAAAATTAGAGGAAAATCCGCTTGTTCTTCTTGCGCCTGTTTGTTGATTTAAAATATCACCGAATATTGCAGAAAAGAAGTCTGAAAAGCCTCCCATTGAACCCATATCAGAGGATGAAAAATTGGAAAAATTATACCCTTCAAACCCCGGCGGCGGAGTGAAATCTGCTCCTTGAGCCCAGGATGAACCGAGCTGGTCGTAGCGTTTTCTTTTGCTCTCATCTCCTAAAACTTCATAAGCTTCGTTTATATCTTTGAACTTTGTTTGAGCGTCACTCGATTTATTGACATCAGGATGATATTTCCTTGCCAATTTTCGATAAGCGCTTTTAATTGCCTGTTGCGTAGCGTCCCTTGAGACACCTAATATTTCATAATAATCTTTATATTTCATATTATTATCTTAAAACTAAAATCTAAAAAATGTTAACTTCTTAATTATTTTTTTATATTTTCCATTTTTAATTATTTTGATTTATTTTTCTATGCCATCTGAAGAATTTAATTGAGCGTGTATCAAGCGCATTTCCTTTGATATCTACAACAAATTCTCTTGTGGGAGCTTCGTTTTGATTGGTTAAGGAGGGTATTTTTTCAACATCTTTTTTATCCAATTCAATTGACAACAGTTTTTCAATCGGCGATACGGTAATTGATTGAATTATGTCTTTTGTATCTGAGGATAATTTATCAACTATTTTTTCACTGCTGAATTTGCCGATATTACCCATAACACTAACTATTGATAAAGGAATTTTGCCTAAAATTCTAAGGTCGCAATTGAGAGTTTCAAGGTTGAATTTACCCGTTAAATATAAACTCATGTTTGTTCCTTGTGTTTTAATATATTTAACATCGGCAAGTGAGTTTTTGATTTCCATTGACCCTTCAATTGTTTTAAAATCACCCGTATTTTGTTTTGTTATAACCGAAGCGATTGAATTTATCGTAAGCTTCAAAATGCTTTGAGATAGGATATTTCCCGCTTGTAAAAGTCTTTCAAGCCTTGCAAATTGGTTAAGTTCCCCGTCTTGAATGTTAAATTTAACGTAACCGTCAAAAGTTTTTAGGATATCTTCAAAACTAAGCCCGATAAATTCCGCACCGATATATGCACTCAATCTTCCGCTAAGAGCAATTGAGAGCTGTTTTAATTTTGATGAAAAATGCCTTACGCTTAATTCTTTTGCTATAACATCCGCTTTGGTTTTAAAGTTTAATAAATCAATTACAAGTGTTCCTATAATCTTCCCTGCAAAAACGTCTGCGCCAAAGTGATTAATTTTCATAATATTATTTTTGATACTTCCATCAAAATATACAGAATTTAAACTTATTCCATCCGTTTCAAGGGTTTGAATGTTTCCTCTTAAGCTTTGAATTTCAAAATTGAACGCTTCTTTTGAGTTTGGTTTTGGTAATTTTTTAATTTTATCAAGGTTAATATAATCAGAGCTGAAATTAGCCGAGCTGATTGTTAAAGTGTTGTCAAAGTATTTTGCCTGTGCGGTTAAATCAAAATTAAAACCGAGCATTTTTGCTTTTATAATATTTACATAGAAGGAGGAATTTTTAATATTTAAAATTAAATCATCAATAAATAAATCAAGTTTATCGTAAATTATATTATAAAGTTTTAAATCGCCGTTTATATCAGGCTTTTTAATTGTATTTGAAATATTTATTTCTCCCTCGGCTTCAAAAGTAATGTTATTTAAAGCAGGTACAACAAGAGAAATTTTTTCAAATATCAATAGTTTAAGATTATCAAATAAAATTGAATTTGAATTAATGTTTTTTATTAAACCTTTAATCTGTGCTAATTTTTTATTTTTTTCAAAAACTTCGCAATTATTTATTATCAGGTTATTTTCCTTAAGAATAACATTTGCCTTGAGTTTTGGCATTTGATTTTTAATTATTATAAGCTTATTTTTTGAAGGAAGGTCGGCTTGTATATCAAGATTGATTTCAGGGGTATTTGAATACAGATTGTTGATTTTTAAATCAACAAAAGAAGTGATATTATCAAAAGTTACTTTTGTGTTTTGTGTGCTTAAGATATTATCAATTACTTTAATTTTGGCATTCTCGTTTTTGATTAAAAAATTATTATAATTTATTATTGTATCTTTGGCGCTTAATTCAAAGTTATTGTTATTATCGGGTGAACTTAGGCTAATTTCACCCATAAATAAATCAATTTTTTGTTGTTTTAAATAGATTTTAAGATTTTTGATATCAGCTTTAGCTTCAACAAAAGGTTTGTTTAGAGTGCCTTTTATATAACCTTCAAATTTCGCTAAGCCGTTTTTAAAGATGTAATTATTAAAAATATTATGATATTTTTTAAACAAAGGAAGATTTGATGCAAAATTAATTAATTTTGTGATATCTAATAAATCGGATGTTATTTTTATGTTTAAATTTGTTTTTTCATCAATTGTACCATTTAGATAAAATTTTGAATTGTCAATCAATGCGCTTGTATTTTGAATATTAATCCCGTTATTTTCAAGATTGATTGTTGAGTTAATATTATTTAGAACAAGCCCCGTTGTTTTATCGGATATTTTTGCGTTTTTAATTGTTAAAGCGCCTTTTGAGTTAATTGTTTTGAAGTTGCTTTTTAAATAAATATCTGCATTTAAAACCCCTTCAATATCGGTATTTATAAGGTTAAGGTTGGGATTGAAAATTTTTATAAGTGTTACAATGTAGCGCTTTAGTTCTTTTAAATTAATATCGTTGGATTTTAGAGTTGTTTGCAGATATTTTTTATTTGCTAAATCTGCAATTAGATTAATTTTTATAAATTGTTTGTCGGTAATATGAAAATCGCAATTTGTTTTAATAAGATTATCTTTAAAAGTTAAAACAACATTATTCTTCGGAAGCTTTATTGTGCCGATTTCAAAGAACATGTCTTGAAGTTTAATTTGACCGTTTAAATTTGTTTTGTTATTTTTAAAAGTTTTAAGGTTAATATCTGCTTTTGAATAAAAATTTGTATCATCGGCAACTTTTAAGGGGTTATGGTTTAGCTTTAAAATATCGTTTTTAATTTCTTCAAGAATTGCTTTTTTGAGCAAAAATTCCAAATTTAAATTAAAATCTAAAATTTTCCCATCCGGAGAATTTATTGTACCCTTTGCACCCAAAAGAGCAGGTTTATCAATTTCACTTGTCGAAAGTCCGATTTTTGAAGCTTTGATTGTATAGTTTTTATTGTTGTTTTCATCAAACAGGTTAAAAGTTAAATTATTTGAATTTATTTTTATATTTCTTAATTTAAAGGGTAAATTTTTTGTTTGAAAGTTTAAAATATCAAAATTAAAATATTGTAAGCAAGCATATTTTTTGTTTTTTGTAAAAACTGTATTGATGATGATATCATCGGTTTTAATTGAATTTAAATCCAGTTTTTTAAACAATAAATTGATTAAATCAATTTCAATTGAAGGTTTTGTAAGAGTAATAAAGTTTTTGTTTTTGTCGTAGTTAATTTTAATTTTGTCGGCTTTAATAAGAATATCAAATTTATAGTTCGGGGTGATTTTTAAATTGTCGATTTGAGAAGTTAATTTGGAATTTTTAGCCAGATAACCGTTTAAAAAGGCTTCAACTTTTTCCTGCGAGAAAAATTTGCCTAAAAGCATTAAATAAGCAAGGTAAAGTATAATACAAAGAATTAATAAAGATGAGAATAAAATTTTTAAAACCGCAAAAGAAGAAGATAGACTGATACTTCTTCTTTTAAAAATTTTTCTAAACCAGCTTTTCTTTTTATGGTAAATCATCTAAATTTCAACAATTGAAATACTTTGAACCCCTGCATTTCTTGCACTGTCCATCAACTTTACAACGCTTTCGTGGTTTGATTGACCGTTTGCCTGAATCATTAGACCGTCTTTATTTACTTCTGATTCTCTTTTGATTGTTTCAAGAAGTTGAGCTTCTTGAATTTCATTATCATTAATAAAATATTTATTATCGGCCGAGATTGTAACAGTAAGGATTTTTGTATCTTTATTTACATCATTTTGCTCGATATACTCGGGTACTGCTAAAGATAAACCCTGTTGGTCTAAAATCGGCGCTATAACCATCATAAGAATTAATAAAACAAGAAAAATATCCGTTAGAGGTGTAATGTTAATATCATTAAAAGTTTGTCTTTTCATCAGCCTTTTACCTCTCTTTTTTTATTATTTTTTAATTCTTTTTGAGCGGAAGTGCTAAGCGGTTCACCCGCTACGATTAGTTTTTCAAAACCTGCGTTTTGAGCTGCTTTCATAACTTTCATTATTTCAGAGCTTTTTGTTTCTTTGTCTGCTTTAACTACAACCTCTTTTTTTTCAATTTGCGATATAATTGCACTCAATTTTTCTTCTAAACCTTCTTCTTGCACCTTTGTTTCGTTTACATAAAAAGAACCGTCTTTAGTAATTGAAACAGTTGCGTTTTTAACTTCAATCCCTGTGCCTGATGATATAGAGGGCATTTTAATATTATTATTCATAGATTGAAAACTTGGTGCTATAACCATCATGATAATTAAAAGCACAAGAAAAATATCTGTTAGAGGTGTGATATTAATTTCATTAAAAGTTTTTTTTCTGCCGTCTTCGTTATCTGAGCTGAAATTCATTGTTTATCCCCGTTAGGTTTAAATTATAGAGCAATCGAGCTGTTGTTATCAACTGCTACTTCTTCATCAGAATCAATAAAGCTTAAAAATACCAGCTTAATCAATTTAAAGTCTGATTCAAAGCGTGATACAACGGTTTGAAAATAGTTAAATAATACAACGGCTAAAATTGCAACACCAAGACCAAGTGCTGTTGCAATAAGAGCTGAAGCAATACCTGTTGCAACTGCTGCCGATTGGTTGCCTTGTGTTGCTAAGTCTTGGAATGTGTAAAGGATTCTTACAACCGTACCGAATAAGCCTAGAAACGGAGCAACGCCGCCGATTGTACCTAAGATTACAAGATGCCTTTCAAGCTTTCTAACTGCTAAAGATGATGAAATGTCGTAAGCTCTTGAAAAACCCGCTTTTTGCTCTGTGTAAATTCTAAGCGCTTCATCAACCATCTCGGAAATTATGCCGCCCATCTGAACGGATATTCTTTGAGCTGCACCGATATTATTTTTAACCAGAGCTTTTTGCAAGCTTGGAATAAATTCAGAGATATTTCTTTCATTCTTTTTATAGTACACAAATCTGTTTATTGCAACATATACAACCAAAATTGAGCAAATAAAAATCGGGGTTAATACCGCCCAATCTTGCGCTATTGCTGTTAACATTAAATCCATTTTTTTATCCTCATCTTTACTTATTTATCTTATTACGCTGTTTAAAACATTATAGTCAAAAGTGAACTCAATCGGAACGGATTGACCTTTAAACTCGGGAGGCAGAGGCCTGAAGGGGGCGGTTAATTCAATTGCGCTCATTGCGGCTCTGTCTGCTAAAGGAACACCTGATGATTTGGTTACCTGTTTTGAGAGTAATCTTCCGTCTTTACCGATTACAAAAGTTATTACAACTCGTTTAGAGCTGTCTCCTTTTGGAGGAGTCCAATTTCTTTTTATTTTTTGTTCTAAATCTCTCATATACGGACCCCAGTTAGGCTGTTTAAGAGCATCTATTCCGGGTGCGCCGTTGGGATTGCCGGGACTTGGATTACCGCTACTACCGCCTCCGCCTGATGAACCTCTTGCTGCGTATCTGTTTCCGCTTGAAGGTGAGCCTCCGCTTGAAGATGAGCCTCCTTTTGAGCTGCCCGACGTACTGAATTTCGGTGCCGGAGCGCTTGAAGATTTACCTCCGCCGGATGTTCCCGATGAGCTGCCCGGTGTACCTGCGGGTTTATATGTATTACCCACCGGTGCTTTTGGAGCGGAAGGAGCAGGAACGCTGAACGGACTTTTCGGTGCCGTTGCAATTTTTGGTGCAGTTGGTGCGCTTACTCCTTGAGGTTTAACACTTGGTTTTATGGACGGTTTAGCTGCTGAAGGTGCTTTTATTGCAGGTTTTGGCTGTGTTGGAGCTTGCGCCGTTTTTGGTTGCGGTTTTGGTTGCGGTTTTGGTTGAGTTTTTGGTTGAGGCTTGGGGGGTTGCGGTTTATTTACAACTTTTGGTTGTGGTTTTTGTACTTTTTCAGGCTGTTTTTTGGGCTGAGTCTTGGTTTTTTGCTGAGCAGGTTTTTGCGCAACCGACTTTTTAGCGGGTGTACTTGCCTTTGGAGATGGTTCTGACACTGTTTTTTTGGGGTCATGCTTTCCGCCCGCTTGAGAATCTCTATCCGATCTGATTTTTGTATTTTTATTTATGGGTGGTTTAGACTCGTTTTGAACGAGTTTAAATTCCATATTTTGATTTGGAAGCTCGGGTTTTGGAAGGCGAGGAAAAATAAAGTCATGAAATATAAAGCTGAAAAACAGCATTAGTATTATAAACAGCCCGTGCGCAAGAATTGACAAGCTTAAGCCGTTTAACAGCTTTATTTCATCATAGTTAACAAAAAAATTGGGTAATTTTTTTGTTTTTATTCCTTCATCCTGTAATGAATTTTGTATTTCGTTTTTGTTTCTGATTTGTGCCATATTTTTCTTATTTCTTGCATAAATTATTACTTATACAAAGATTTTTTATATTCCCCATAAGGGTATTAATACGATGATAAAGTAATAGGCTGATCAAATAACAGGTTTATTTGACTGTTTGCAGGAATTAAAATGTTTTCGCCCTTATCGACAACTCTTTTTAATACACCGATACCCCCGCCTACTGCTGTTCCGTAAATTGCGCCTTTACCAACAGAGCCGTCGGATAATGCGCCCATGGCAGTACCTAATGCAGCACCAGCACCTGCACCTAATACAGCATCTCTGGCGTATTCTTTTACGCTATCCATTGCCGTTCCGCCTTTTAAGATACCGTTTGAGTCTTTTGTGGCAATAACTGCGCTAATTGGAATTACGTTATTATAAGGAGTTGTAATTGTTGTGAATCTGATTTGCATTTGAGCGTTTCTGTTACCAAAACCGGCTTTTTTATTTTGTACGATTGTACCCATGATTGTACTTCCTGCACCTGCAATTAAATTATCTTTATAGATAAAATCGTTTGCTAAAACAGCGCTGATGGTTTGACCTACAACTGCTGTTTGCGAGTTAATTTCTTGGGATAATAATGCTTCAGTGGTAACTCCTGCGGGAACAAAAAGTGCATAACCCTGCAAATTTTGCTGCGGAGTCTGTTGAGCTGGTGCTTGATAATTAAAATTTGTTGCAGCGTTTGTTTCTTGCATGCTAACGGTTAAAAAAGCACATAAACCTAACATAGCAGTTGATAATAAAATCTTTTTCATAAATCCCTCACCAAATAATAGTAGACATAGATAGTTTAACACTACATATATTTTTTTTCAAATATGTATCTAAATGTAAAAATCTTCTTCAAGTTGAACAAATAAACTATCTCTTGAATTAACTCCGACATGGGAGCCGAATTCATATTCTCCGCTAGGCACATATTGCAGCGTTCCGCCCCAGTGATTTCCGTATACACGTCTTGGATGAATGGTTGTATTATATGTTGCAGGGTTTGTCAGGTTGCCTCCTAAAACGTCGCTGCTTGAAAAAATTATTTTTCCTTCCAAATTTCTTTTTTCGCCGTTTGTTTTAACTAAGCTGTCTATATTTATACTCATAGCTGCATTAACACCCTGAACAGGCATTTTTAGCATGCTGACATAACCTTCAAAAATATCCCCCTTTTCAATTGCTTTTTGTTCTAAAATCCAGACATCGCAAGGACTTATAAAAAATACTCTTGAACCTTCTTCAAGGTTTCTTGTATTAAGAGGAGATTTTGTATAAACTTTTATCAATGAACCCTTGGGAATATTAGCTTCCCAAGCTATACAAAAGGTATTTGTAAAAAATAATGTTAAAATTATTAATAATATTTTTTTAACCATAACTCAATATTAATGCATTTTTTCTTATTTTCAAGCAGATTATTGTATGAGATTTATAAAATTTTAGCTTTTTTTAAATAAAAAAATTATAATAATTCTATGCTTAAAGAAAAATGTAAAAAGTTTAATTATTCTCTGTTTTTAAAAATATTTTTAAGTATTATTTCAATTTGTGCGATACTTTTTGTTTTTTCTTTTTATGTTTTAAAAAGCAAATTGAGCTGTGAGGTTTTAGAAAAATATTTAGAAGATTTCTCGGGTCTTAAGGTTGAATTTGTTTATCCGAAGGTAGCTTTTGATTATAAATTTAATCTGAATTTAAGCTCTCAATATATCAATATCTATGATATTGAAAAAAAACAAAAATATATAGAAATTAAAAACCCTGATATATCCTTTAAACCGATAGGACTTCTGTTTAAAAGAGTATATTTTAAGCGCTTTAATATCGATTCAATAGCAATAAATATCAAAAGAAATCCGGAAGGCGAAGTTGATATTTTAAAATCCTTAAAAAGAAAAGATTGGAATTTTCTAAAAAATAAAAATATCTTAATAACAAGGCTTAACTCTAATATAAAAAACATTGAACTTAATTTTGAAGATAAATATAAAGTTGATATAAATACAAAAATCATAGCGGATAATTCAAACATAAACATTTCCAAAAAAAATAAAATTTTAAAAATTTCTCAAAAAGGAATTATAATAACAAAAATATTAAACTCGCAAAGTCAAAAGGCGGAGTTTTTTGTTGATATCAACTCCCGCTACCCGATAAAGAATTATAATTCTAAAAATTTAAATCTTGATATTAAAATTGACAACATAAACCTTGCTATATTTAACGATTTATTTAGAAAATATATCTCAAACGACATAAGAGAAGTTCAAGGTGTGTCAAATATAAATATTAAAACAGAAAATGAAGGTGAAAATCAATATCAAAAAATTGATGTAGCAATTAATTCTCCAACACTAAAGCTTAGCGATAATAAAATAATAAATCTATATAAAGATGGGGTTAATATTAATTCCTTAATTTTGCCAAGCAAAAAAAGTCTTTTATTAAAAGAATTTTTAATTTCTTCAAACGGACTTAATATAAAAGCTGACGGTCAAATAAATAATTTGCTTTCAAAAACCCCTAAACCCGATTTAAACATTCAAATTAAAGATACTCAAATTAACAATTTTCTTTATTTGCTTCCCGATAATTTAATTTATTACAATTTAAAAGGCATTCCGACTCTTAAAAAGTCAAATTTTTATGCTTTATTAAACGGTAATTTGAATATTAAAAGTATATTCCCTGTTGATATAACAGGCTCAATTAAGGCTTATGATATCCACATTCCCAATTATCCAAAGCCATACAGACAAAATGATGTCAGTGCAACTTTTAAAAAAGATAAAATGAATATCTATACAAGAATTTATACTCCCGATAATGAATATGTTACAATTAACGGAGTGTCAAATTTGGATGATTCGCTATCGGGTAAATATAGCGTTTCTTCAACAAAAAAAATTGATTTAAGTTATGCAAAACTATATCTTGTACCGGTTCAACAGATAATAGGTTTTAATATCGGGCCTGTTCCGATTATGGATATATCGGGTTATGGAAATATTAACATTACAACAAAAGGTTCAATATTTGACGCTCAAATATTCGGTGATTTTGAAGCATATTCTGCTTCTGCTGAAATTGAAGGGCTTGATGCAAAACTTAGCGAGGGAAAATGTCATCTTGTTTTTGATGATAGAAATTTAATTTTTAAAGAAATTAAAGGCAAGATGGATAATGCGGATTTTCTTTTAACCGGAGTCGGTAATACAAAAGGTGAAGTTAAGCTGAATGCGAAAATTAAAAATGCCAAAGCAGGCATGATATTAAAAATCTTTAATAACAGCATTATCTCAAAACCCTATAAAAATTTAACAAAAGACATTGCCGCAGCTTCAGGCGATTTAGAAGCCGATATAAATTTAAAAGGAACAATTAAAAACTATGAAGACAGTAATTTTTTAGCTGAGCTTACTCCTTTTGGAAATTTAAATTTAAACAACGGTAAAATAATTTTAAATAACGGGATTATCCTTAATAAGCTAAGCGGTGTTTTGAATTTTGGAGATAAACAATCGGGACTGTTTGAACTTTTTTTGGATAATTCTCAAATTAATTTTGAATTTGCGTCAAGCGAATCTTTGAAAAAAATATCATCAGGGGAAAATTTTGAAATTAAATCAACAATTTATTCTAATTCAATTCAATTTCGTGATGTTCTTTCTCAAATTAAGCAATTTAAATTTAAAGATAAAAAAATACAAAATGCCATATCAAAAATTAAAGATTTTAACTTTTACAGCAAGTTTTACATAAAATCTGAAGGTAAAATTTCAATCAACAAACCAGATTTAACCAACTTGAAAAACAAAGGTTATATAATAGGCTTAAACAGCAACAAACATCCTAACCTTGTTTTTAATTCGGGTTTAATTAAAGTTGAAAACGATAAATTGATTTTTAATAATTTTGATATTTCAACTCTTAAAGGTACAATCAAAGCAAATGGAGATATTAAAAATTTTCTTAATAAAAAACCTTCCTTTAATTTGAATGTTGCTTTAAACAATATATCGCTTGATATTTTAGAGAATATTCTTCCTAAGATAAAATTGACAAATACAAGGATTAAAAACGGGGTTATTCAATTTAAACAGGATGATGTAAAATTAAGCTCAATCAGCGTTGATTATCAAACAATGCCGATATTTTTCAATGCTCAAATAAAAAATATTTATGACTTGAAAAAATTATCGCTTGATTATTCGACTATACTTGATGAAAAATCGAGCGATAACATAATTAATCCTTATTTAACTTATCCGGTTAAGCTTAAGGGGGAAATACCCATAAAAGGAAGTTTCATAGGAACAATTGACAACTATTTAATTAATTTTATTGCAACAATTCCGATTGAATCGGATATTACCTTTAGCGGTGCAAATTTAGGTGATACTAATCATAAAAGAGAGATACAGGGCAAGTTTGAAGTAAGAGATAATTTTGCTAAAATTCATGAGTTAAAATTAATTAAATATATTAAAAATCAAAACAACAAAACCAACCCTCTTGTTGCTCTTAGCGCTGCGGGGCAAATAGTGCAAAAGAACAGCGAGCTTTATTATAATAATTTTAAAATTGCAACAAATACCCCGATTAACGTCAGAATTTTAAATTTAATTTTTAAAAAATCGCTCCTAAAAAAAGGTAATTTTGAATGTAACATCAGCTTAAACGGAAATATTAAAGCTCCAAAGTTGACGGGCAGCACTCTTTTAGAAGACTTGGACATTCCTTTATACGATACTCAAATTAATAATATTAAAGTTAATATTTCAGATAAATTTATAGACAGTGAAATTTTAGCTAAAAATAAGCAAAGCGATATTAAAGTATTTTTAAAGGCATTAAATAATCTTAAAGCGCCGTATGTAATTAATAAACTTGATATTATATCAAATAAGCTTGATATTTTGGATATCCTTGCAAACCTTGCTCCGCAGGAAAAAAAGACAGATATTGAGCTTAAAGAGGAAATTTTAATAAAACCCTCGGATGTAATTATCAAAGAAGGAACTTTTGATTTTAAAGACGTTCAATATGAAAAAATTTCCGCTAAAAATTTAAAAGGTAAGTTTGACTACAACAACAATACTTTTAATTTAAAAGAATCAATTTTAGATATTGCCCAAGGCTCAATAACGGCAAGCGGAGATTACAGCTTAAAAAGCACTGTATTAAATTTAAAAGCTAAAATGAAACAGTGTAATTCAAATATTCTTGCAAATGATTTCTTAAACGCAAACGGTCAAATATACGGACTCATGGACGGTGAGCTTGAGCTTAAAACAAAGGCGCTTAATACTCCCGAGGGGATTAGAAACACAAAATCAAATATTATCTTCTCGGTGAATAACGGAAAAATGCCGAAATTAGGTTCTTTGGAATATTTATTGAGAGCGGGTAACCTTATTAAAAACGGTTTATTGGGTCTTTCTTTGAATAATATTATAGAAGTTTTAACTCCTTATAAGACGGGTGAATTTGAAAAAATTGACGGTGCACTCTCAATTGAAAAGGGCGAAGTTCAAAAACTTGAAATTAAGTCGCAAGGTAAGAACTTGAGCTTGTATTTAGTCGGAAACTATAATATTTTAAATAATTATGCTGATATTAAAATTTACGGTAAATTATCTCAAAAAATTTCAAATGCGCTCGGTGCTATAGGTAACGCTTCAATAAAGCAATTTATAGAAACAATTACCCCTAAAAAAGATAAACAAAGAAATGAACAATTGCAGCAAAATTTGGATAAAATCCCCTCAATAGAAATTGAAACACCTGAACCAAGATTCTTTAGCGCTAAAGTTTTAGGAGATATTAACAAAGATAATTATATTAAAAGCTTTAGCTGGGAATAGTCTATAAACCGAGCTCTTTTAGCTCACGCTGAAAGGGTGAAATTTTTGCAAGCTTTTTAATTACTTCAACAACACTTTTAATTGCGTAATCAATTTCTTCTTCCGTTGTATATCTTGATAGAGAAAAACGAATAGAACCGTGTAAAGATGTAAATGGTACTTTTTGTGCTCTTAGAACATGGGATGGGTCAAGGCTTCCTGATGTGCAGGCGCTTCCTGAAGAAGCATAAATTTTTAAATCGTTTAAATATAGAAGAATGAGCTCTCCTTCTATATATTCAAAACCGATGTTTGTTGTATTTGGAACTCTTAATGTACTTTTTGAATTTAATTTTGCATTGCCTAAGGAAGATAAAATTCCTTCTTCAAGCTTATCTCTTAATCTTTTAACTTCTGATTGCTCGTAATCCATATATTTTAGAGCAAGTTCACTTGCCTTACCTAAAGCAACAATATAAGGAGTGTTTTGAGTACCCGCTCTTAAAGAGTTTTCCTGATGACCTCCTAAAAGCATAGGTTCAAAAAGATTGCCTTTTTTAACATAGAGCGCACCAACTCCTTTTGGAGCATGGAATTTATGCCCCGAAACGGAATAAAAATCAATCTCGCTTCCTTCAAGCTCGATTGGGATTTTTCCGGCGGCTTGAACGCCGTCAACAAAAATTTTAATATTTTTATTTATCTTTTTTGCTTCTTTTGCAATTTCATAAACGGGATATATTGCCCCTGTTTCGTTATTTGCGTGCATTACGGATAATAATATTGTATTTGGAGTAATTTTAGATAATAAATTATCGATATTTAATTCGCCGTTTTCGTTCACTCCTAAATAAGTTGCGTTTATACCTTTTTTTTCTAAGTTTTGATAAACCGATAAAACGCAAGGATGTTCAACCTGTGTTGTAATTATGTGATTATTTTCATTTGTTGCAAATTGTTCTACAACCCCTTTTATTGCGGTATTAGCGCTCTCTGTGGCACAAGAAGTAAAAAGAATTGTTTTTTCGTTTTCAACATTAAATAAATTTGCAACCTGTTTTCTTGCTTTTTCAATTGCTCGAGCGCTTATTTTGGCGCTATCGTACATGCTTGAAGGGTTTGCATAGTTTTCTTTTAAGTATGGAAGCATAGCGCTTAGCACTTCATCATCAATTTTTGTTGTTGCATTATTATCAAGATATATTTCTTTATTCATTTTCATCAACCACATTTATTTCTTCATCAACAAGTTCTTTTAGTTTTGTTTCAACAAAATTTTTAAGAGTTAATTTTGCATTTTGGCATGTTGAGCAGTGTCCTTTAAGTTTTACGACTACATTATTTCCTTCAACATTTATAAGCTCAATATCTCCAAAATCTTTTTGCAGTTCGGGTGCAATTATTGTTTCAATAATATTATTAATTTTTAGAATTTTTTGAACAGGGTTTAATTTTTCTTTTTCGCTTGGTTTAGAATATTGTTTTATTAAGCTTTCAATATCAGCTCGACATCTTCCGCAGGCAAGACCGGCTGAAGTGATTTTTGAAACATCATCAAATGTTTTAGCTCCGTTATTTTTAATTGCTTCAATTATTTCTTTTTCGCCGATACCAAAACAATGACAAACTATAGGAGAGCTTTTTTCGTTTTCTTCAACTTCAAATTCTTTATAGTCATCTTTTAAGTAGTTTTTAAGTGCGTCCTCCAGAGCTTCTCGACCCATAACGGAACAGTGCATTTTTTCCGGCGGCAGACCATCCAGTTCATCTGCTATTTGTTTATTGGTTATTTTTCTTGCTTCTTCAAGCGTTTTTCCGATTAGCATTTGCGTTAGAACACTTGAAGCGGCAACAGCAGAACCGCAGCCGAATGTTTGAAATTTTGCGTCTTTTATTATACCGTTTTCTATTTTTAAATATAATTTTAATTTATCTCCGCAAGATAACGCTCCCGCTTCACCAACAGCGTCTGCATTTTCAATTGAACCTACGTTTCTAGGGTTTTTGAAATGATCTTTAACTTTGTCCGAATATTCCCACATAATTTACCTTGTTTTAAACTACATAAGCATTATATCACTTAAAAATCCTACTTGTATATGTGAAAAAAAATTATATTTAAGTTAATAATATTATTATGGATAATGCTGATTATAAATCTTTAACGGAAAAATTAATCCAAAACGGTATATTATCTTTGAGTGAAGAAACAAAAGATAATAATGAAGAAAATTTATTTGGAATTGTTCCTGATGAAAATATTGAACATTCTCCTTTTAATTCAATGCAGACAAATGCAATTAAAAAAGATGAAGCCGACAAAGAATTAAAAAAATCCAAAAAAAGATTAAATGATTACGACCTTAAGCTTATTCAAAACGAAGTAAATAATGAAAACGAAAAAAATCAAAACGGTTTTTTAAGCCTTAAACAAGGAATGTTTACCAAAACAAAAAAGATTAATTTTGAAAATTTACTTTTAAAATTTTTCCCTCGACTGTATAAAGTGCAGCTTGCACGTGAAGCCATGAGAAAATATAAAGAACTCGGGATAAATGTTAACGAGCTTTTGGATAAAACTATTCCTTACGGTGAATGTGAAAGCAGATACAGTGATTTAGTGAAGTATATTATCTATGCAAACGAGGTAAGAACAAAAATAAATAAAAAACCTGATTAATTTTTTAATCTTTTTCATCAAGATGATTTACTTCTATCATCTTTTTTAGATTTCTTCTGCATGTGTGAAGATTTTTTGTTGATAACGCTTGCTTATACAGCAGATTGAGTTTTGATGTAATAAACAACTCCGAGTTGTCCGAGCAAGTCCGCTTTGTATACAAACTTGTGTCACTTGTGCTGTCTTGATTATTTACACTATTTGTTTTTGCCATTTCTCCAGACCTTTTGAGGTGCATTTTCTATTATACTAAAAACGGGACGCATGTCAAGAATGACAAAAATTGTTTTTTGTTTAAATAAAAATTTACAATTAAATATTGTTAATTTCCGACATATTTATATTAAAATAGATATTATGCTGAAGAATTATTTTATAGATATTACAAAAAAAGCCGTTAATGAGGCTGTTAAAGATAACAAACTTTCAAACATGACAGATGTTGACATAACTAAACTTGAACTTGTTTGTGATACTCCTAAAAACAAAGAATTTGGTGATTTTGCAATTAATATTTCATCGCTTGCAAGATTTGCCAAAATGAGTCCTGCGCAAATTGCACAAATAATTTGCGAATATATAAAAGAACAAAATTTTTCAATTAATATTGTTGCGGGTTTTATTAACTTTAAACTTAATGATGAATTTTTGGATAAAATTATAAAAGAAATTTTATTAAAAAAAGAAAATTATCTAAAATCCGACTTAGGACACGGCGAAAAAGTTAATATTGAATATGTTAGCGCAAACCCTACCGGACCTTTTCATATAGGTCATGGCAGATGGGCAGCTTTAGGTTCTGCTTTGGCTAATATAATGAAATATTGTAATTATGATGTTTTTCAGGAATTTTACATAAATGATGCAGGCAATCAAATTCAAAAGCTTGCAAAATCTCTTGAGATTAGAGTTCGTCAGCTTCAAGGCGAAAAAATCGAGATGGAAGAAGGTTTATACCCCGGTGAATATTTAATTGATTGCGCTAGAAGATATCTTGAAGATAATAAAGGTTTATCTTACGCTGATTTTGCCAAAAACGACATGCTAAGACAACAAAAAGAGCTGTTAGAAAAGTTTGGTACACATTTTGACTTGTTTTTCTCGGAATTATCGCTATATAAAGATAATGAAGTTGAAAACTGCATGGAAGCGCTTAAAAAATCGGGTAAGATTTATGAAAAAGACGGCGCTGTTTGGTTTAAAAGTTCTGATTTTGGAGATGATCAAGATAGAGTTCTTGTAAAATCGGACGGTAAAAATACATATTTAACGGCTGATATTGCTTATCATAAAAACAAACTGGATAGAGGCTTTGATAGGCTTATTAATATCTGGGGCGCTGATCATCATGGCTACATTCCCCGTATGAGAGCTGCTATTGAGGCTTTGGGCTATGACAGTTCTAAACTTGAAGTAATCTTAGGACAGCTTGTTAATTTAATTCAAGATGGCGAACAGCAGAGAATGGGTAAGCGCAAAAAAATGGTTACTCTTGAAGATTTAATTGATGAAGTAGGAGTTGACGCAACAAGATATTGGATGTTAATGCGCTCATCAGATACTACAATTGATTTTGATATTGATTTAGCAAAATCTCAAAGCGATAAAAACCCTGTTTTTTATGTTCAATATGCACATGCCAGAGCTTGCTCAATTTTAAGAAAAGCAGTTGAAAAAAGAGTGGATGTTGATAATAAAACAGAGTTTGAAGCATTGTTTAATCAGAATGAAATTGATAATTTTTATTCAAATGTTGAAATTATGGACATGTTTAAAAATTTATCAAATGAAGCTTATAGCGCTACAAAAACATTGATTTTAAAGCTTGAAGAAGGCAAGGCGCTTTTATATAATGCAGCAAAATATAGGGCTCCTTATATGATTTGCAAGTATTTGAGCGAGCTTGCCACTTGTTTTCATCATTTTTATAATTACACAAGAGTACTTTCTGACGATAAGAAAGACAGTTTAATGAAGCTATCTTTGGTTAATTCTTTTAGAATAGTAATGAAAACAATGCTTGAATTGATAGGTGTAAATGCAGTTGAAAAAATGTAGTTGATTTTATTTTTTCTTCATGATAACCTAGAACTTGCAAAAGGTTAAGAAATTAACAAGAAGCAAAAACATATTGCGGGCTATTAGCTCAGGTGCTCTTGGTGGGATTCCAGACAAACGGGTTAAGGTCGATAATCTATCAAAATTGAATAAAATTAAACGCAAGTTATATGCGGGCTATTAGCTCAGGTGGCCTGGGTGGGATTCCAGACAAACGGGTTAAGGTCAATAATCTATCAAAACTGAATAAAATTAAATAATGTATTAGGGGCTATTAGCTCAGGTGGCTAGAGCGCACCCCTGATAAGGGTGAGGTCCTTGGTTCGA
>CANPYC010000017.1 GCA_947587615.1 Candidatus Gastranaerophilales bacterium
ACCGACAGAAGGTATATCAAAACATACCGTTGCGCCGTTTAACTTTGTAGCGCTTGCGCTTACGTAACCGTCTTCTATTTTACAGTTGCATCCGAGTGCTTCAAGACCTTTTATGTGAAAATTTACTCTTCTTTCTCCGATTTTACAGCCGCCGGGGAGTGCTACCTGCGCTTTTCGTAACCTGCCTATTAAGGCACCTAAAACACAAAAACTTGCACGCATTTTTGATACGTATTCTTTTGAAGCAATACAATTTGTAAGATTTGTTGAATCAATTTCAACTTTTTTTAAGCTTTTGTCATAGTAAGTTTTAGCTCCAAGTTCTCTTAAAACTTCAAGCATTATTTCAACATCCGATAAATCGGGAACGTTATAGATTATACATTTATCCTTGCAAAGCAAAGTTGCCGCCATAAGCTTCAATACGGAATTTTTTGCTCCCGCAATTGTTACTTCGCCTTTTGTTGGTTTACATCCTTTTATTATTAATTTTTCGCTCAAGTTATTGTCCTTTTCTAACTGATTTTATTATAAATTTTAATTCATATAAATATATAAGGCAAAAAATAAAATTTTTGTACGATATTATTTTTCATCCTTATTATCTACAACTTTTGCATCAATAACTTTAGCGTCAACTATATTGTTATCAGTTGTTTGCGCTTTATTTTTTTTATTGTCCTCAAGCTCTAACTGCTTATTAATTGCAACCGTTTGAACAATTTGAAAAACATTACTTGTAACAAGGTATAATAAAGCGCCTGCGGGTATCGGGATAAATACAAATGTTAGTATTATCATAACAGGCATAATTGTACCCATTGATTTTTGAATTGCTGCTTGAGTTGCATCCTGGTTTTTTTGCTGGGTTGTTGCTATCATAACTTTTTGAGAGAGCCAAATTGTAATACCAAACAGGGCAACAAGTAAAATAACGTCATAATGTATTGCGTTTTGAGCAGGGATAGTTGGTATTGAAGCTGCAAGAATAGTTTCACCTTTTTTAGTGAATTGAATATTTTCCGTCTCTTTTGTCATGATATTCATAACGGAAATATCTGCCTTTTGAACTTTGCTTAATTGACTAAAGCTTAAATTTAAGTCATCAAGCGATATTTTAAGCTCAATCGGTTTATCTTTTTCAATTTCTCCTTGAATTTGAATTGCCTTTTGAGGTTTGGTTATTTTAACGTTATTTATAACCTGATTATCTTCTAAATATACTTTAGCTGTTTTTCCTGCCTGGAATTGAGCGTTGTTTGATACGGAGAATTTACCGTCCAGTGAAACTCCCGCATTAGATTTAATTGTTGCATCAAGTCTGTTTATAAAAAGAAAATGGGTATTACCTGCTATTTGAATAAATTGAGGGCTCATTAGGGCACTATAAAGCATAATAAATACGGGGATTTGTATAAGCATGGGAAGACACCCTGCCGTTGGGTTAAAATTATGCTCTTTATAAAATTCCATCATTTTTTGCTGCATTAATTGAGGATTAGATTTGTATTTTTCTTGTATCATTTTCATTTTAGGGCCGAGGCTTTGCATATTTTTCATTGAGCGTTGTTGAGTAACGCTGATTGGCCAAAGGCATGCTCTCATAACTATTGTAAAAATTATTATTGCCATACCGTAAGAACCTGCTATTTGCGCAAGTTTATTTAATATTTGTATTGTTATGGTAACAAAATCTGTCATTATTCTCTCCTCAAATTTAACAGTTTAAAGATTTACGTATAAATTTTACTATAAACATGCTAAAATTATTCCTATGGAAAATAATTTTGATACAATTGTTGCAATAATTACCCCAATGGCTTATAGTGCAGTTGGTATAATAAGATTATCGGGTGAAAAGTCAATTCAAATAGCACAGAGCATATTTTCAAGAAAAATTAAGCCCAAAAAAATAAACTACGGACATATTTTGAATTCAAATAAAGATGTATTGGATGAAGTAATACTTTTGCCTTTTGTTGCCCCTCACAGCTATACGGGTGAAGATGTCGTAGAAATTCAAACCCATGGAAACCCGCAAATATTAAATTCAATTCTTGAACTTATTATCTCAAAAGGGGCAAGAATTGCTCAAAGAGGTGAATTTACAAAACGTGCTTTTTTAAACCACAGAATAGACCTCTCGCAAGCAGAAGCGGTTTTGGATATAATCCAATCAAAAAGCATTAAATCGGCTCAAAATGCGCTTTCTAATCTTGACGGATATTTAAAAAATAAAATACTTGAGATAAAAAATAATTTAGTCGATATCTATTCAAAAGTTATTGCTTCAATTGATTTTCCAGAAGATGTGAAAGAAGTTGATAAAAATACTATCGTTTCGATATGTAGTGATAATATTCAGAAGATTAATGAAATTTTAAAAAACGCTAAAAGCCACGATTTTATAAGAGACGGAATATCAGCCTGTCTGATTGGCAGACCCAATGTCGGTAAAAGTTCATTATTTAACGCACTTTTAAACTATTCAAGGGCAATAGTAACACCAATCGAAGGAACAACAAGAGATACAATTAAAGAAGCGATTAATTTAGAAGGCTATTTAATTAATTTTATAGATACCGCAGGAATAAGAGATAAAGATAAGGCGGATGTTGTTGAAAAAATAGGAATTGATAATTCAATTGAGCAAATTAAAAACTCTGATATCGTATTATTTTTATTTGAAAAATCAATTGATGAAGTTGATAAAAATTTAATTGAATTAGCTAAAGATAAGAATTATCTTTTCATTAAAACAAAATGTGATATAGAAGAAAAAAACATAAACGATAGCGAAAATTTAATTTCAACAAGTTCTAAAACGGGTTTTGGAGTAAATAAACTTAAAGAAAAAATTGTTCAAATAATTAAAAATTTAATTCCGAATGATACTAGCTATACAACAAATAAAAGGCAGCAAAATTGCCTTATAAAAGCACTTGATGCCCTTCAAAACGTTATCTGTGCGCCTGAATTTGATGATATGAGCGATTTATACGCAATGGATTTAAAAAACGCAATTTTAGCGCTTGATGAAATAACGGGAGAAGTTTTAACGGATAATATTTTAGATAATATCTTTGACAATTTTTGTATAGGAAAATAGCCGTTTAACTTTATATTCTTATTTGTATAGGGATTTTATGTATTTTGCTACACCTTCACCCATTGACATACAGCTTTTTTGAACTCTAAGAGCGCTATGGGCTTCAAAATCCGCACCTACGATTTTACCTATAACAAAAAGATTATCATAATCAATACTCATTAATGCCTCAACAGGTAGCTCATAGCTTGGTGTTTCAAGCAAAATTGAAGCGTTTTTTTCGGATGAATGGATGTCTATTGAATAATTTGCGCTCAAAACCGGGTTTTTAAATTTTTTATTATTTAAAATATCTTCTTTTTTATAGATATATTTGGTTTTAACCCTGTTTTGTTCACGAATACCCGTTTGAGTTGCTATATTTGTAATTATTGAATGTTCAAAACCGGGGAAATATTTTTTTGTAAAGTTATAAATTCTATAAATTGCTTGACGTGCTAAAATCAGTTCATTTGAAGCCATAAAGATATTATCTTTATAATTATCAATCCTCGGGCAATTAAGCGCAACAAGCCCATCGCCACCCGCAATTGAAAAAATTTGAAAATAGGCTCTATCGGTATTTTTTAAAACACCGTCAACTACTGCTTGCTTTAAGTATTTATCAATAGCCCAAGTTTTATTTGTATCCCATGTTGAAGCGGTTGTAAAATGAAGTTCGTTTGATGTATTTGTCTCGTCACGATAGGTATTGGTAATATTCTCATCTTTATCAACTTCTTTTAAAAATTTACAAAATTTTTCTATATTAACATTTCCTAAGATAAACCTTAAAGTGTTTTGTTGTTTTAAGTTTGTATCAACTAAAAAAGAACACCCGGCTTTTTTTGAAAATTCCGCTGAACCTGTTGCATCAACAAAATATGTCGAGCTGATTGGTAATGATAAAAAACCTGTATCTAAAACAACATTTTTTACTTCATTATCAACGGTTGATATTTTATCAATATTTGCTTCAAATAAGATATCGAGGTATTGTTTTATTTCTTCATCAGATAAAATATCATCCAAAACAATTTTCAACAGTTCAGGATTAAACCAACCGTCATTTCCATCTTTATATGTTATTTGAGCGTGATATTTTTTTGCCGTTTCAACCAGTTTTTTATAATAATCACAGTTTAAATCATTGACGGATGATTTCATAACGGGAACAACGAGCCCTGCGCTCATCAAGCCGCCCAAAAAATTATTTTTTTCAACAAGAAGGGTTTTGAGTTTATTTTTTGCACAATTATAAGCACAGGCACAACCCGAAGTCCCCCCGCCTATAATTACAACATCATATTTTAGATTATTTTCCATAGTTAAATTATAAAATAGTTTATTGAATTAGTAAAAAAATTAATATTTGTTTTAATGATTTTTTGATAAATTTCAAGCCTTATTTTTTACTTTTTAACCCAAAAAGTATAATGCAACATATTAGGGCAATATATCCTTATATTATAATTAATCGATTGGTTATGATAATGTATATTATGTAAAAAAATGTGTTATAATAAATTTCATAGATTTTATAGGAGTAAAAAATGTTTGATAATTTAATTTTTTCTGTTTACGATTCGGCTAAAGACATCTATCTAGCCCCGTTTCTATCAATGTCAACTAAAGAAGCCAAGCGCTTTATTTATCAACAGTTAAAACAATCCCCTGATAGCCTTTTATCAATGTATCGTCATCAATACCACTTAAAACAAATAGGCAATTTTAATTCAAGAACTGCTAAGGTTACCGATAATTTAACAAAAGATTTAGGCACTCTTAACAATCTATTTGTTGAACAACAAACTGAACTATTAGAAGAGCAAGAAAAAGAACAGGCTAAATTAGAAGCTTTTGAACTTTCAAGGAAGAAGGCATCCAATGGCTAAAAGTAATCAATTTTATACAAAATTTAATCCTCCGCCCGTTACTGCCTTAGAACAAAAAAATCCTTCAATGACACAACAATCATTCAGTTATGAAACAGACATAAACAACATGGTCAAAACTATGGTTGATAAAAATGGTAGACAGCATGCAGTTTCAACTGGTGTTCAATCTAGCATTCCGCCATCATCTGCTATTCCTAAGTACGGTGATTTTACTATTTACACTCCTTAAAAAATTAGTGAAGCGAGGCAGCTTTTAGCTGAAGCACAAAGTAAATTTAACTCGCTTCCTTCTTCTTTGAGAGATAGATTTCAAAACTCGCCTGAAAAACTCGTTAATTTCGTCCTTGATTCGCGAAATTATCAAGAAGCTGTTAAGCTTGGACTTGTAGCTCCTAAAGCTTCTGAAACAACCGATACTCTAAACCCATCAACTGACTTAAAACCTAGCGTGCAAGGTCCTGAGGTGTCATAGCTAAAAGCTACGACTTCTCACACTGCTTGAAGTCGGTCCGCATTCTTCCCACTTGATATATATATGCGGACTGACAGAAACCAGTAAATACAATACTTTTACGTTTCTGACCATAAAAAAAGGAGTTTATAAAATGCCCTCTAACCAAATGATTAATAGTTATAACCAAGTACCTCAAACCCTAATAAATCGTAGTATCTTTGACCGCTCATTTAAACACTCAACTACTTTAGATTCAGGATATCTTGTTCCAATCTTTACTGATGAAATATTACCTGGTGATACGATTGATTTATCTGCTACATTATTTGCTCGTCTTGCTACTCAAGTAGTTCCCTTTATGGATAACGCTTATATTGAATTTCACCTCTGGTTTGTCCCCCGCCGTCTTGTTTGGGACAATTGGCAAAAATTTATGGGTGAGCAATTAAACCCTGGTGATTCTATTGACTACCTAATACCTCAAGTTGAATCTCCCTCAAAAACTGGCTGTTTAGAAGGTGAATTACTAACTTATTTAGGTATGCCTATTCGTGTTCCTGATTTCAAAATTGACGCTTGTTATCCTCGTTCATACAATCTTGTTTATAACGAGTGGTACCGTTCAGAAATACTTCAAGATTCTGTACCAGTTCCTAAAGATGATGGACCTGATGATATTACTAACTACAAGTTATTAAGACGCGGTAAACGTGGTGATTATTTCACAAATGCAACTCCCGCTCCACAAAAAGGTGCTGGTGTAGAGCTCCCCCTTGGTGGAACTGCTCCAGTCTTTGGTAACGGAATGTCATTAGGTTTGCAGTCATATAAAAACAATCCTCAAGGTTTAGATAAAGTAGGATTAATTGGTCATAATGACTCTGTAGGTGCCTGGTTTTATGGTTCAACTGGTTCATATGGAAAAATGACATCAGATACTACAGCAGGCGGAGGTAATTATAATTCAGCAGGTAAAATTTACGGTGTTACAACAGAGCCCGATAAATCCGGTTTAATTTGTGATTTAAGCACTGCTACAGCTGCAACAATCAATACACTACGTCAAGCAATCGCTTTACAACAATTTCTTGAAAAAGATATGAGAGGTGGTACCCGCTATATCGAGTTAGTATTCTCTCATTTTGGTGTTGTTTCCCCTGATGCACGACTTCAAAGACCTGAGTTTCTCGGTTCCTTCTCTGCTCATCTTAATCAAAATACAGTTGCTCAAACTTCACAAACAACTCAAGGTGAAAACGGAAGCCCTCAAGCTAACCTTTCTGCCTATTCAACATTCTCTGTACAAGGTAACAATATAGTTCATTCATTCACTGAACACGGTATATTATTAGGTATCTGCCAAATAAGAGCTGACTTATCCTATCAATACGGCTGTGACAGAGCCTTAACCCGTCGTACAAGATATGATTTCTTCTGGCCTGAATTTGCTCACTTAGGTGATCAAGAAATAAGAAATAAAGAAATTTATGCTCAAGGTAATGAACAGGATGATGAAATATTCGGTTATACTGAACGCTACGGTGAATACAGAATAAAAAATAATTTAATTACTGGTCGTCTTAATTCCAGAGCTCAAACTCCTTTGGATGTATGGCATTTAGCACAAAAATTTGCTAAATTACCTGTACTTAATGATGAATTTATCCAAGATACACCTGACTTTAAACGTGTTATTGCTGTTCAGGATGAACCTGAGTTTATACTTGACGCAGATTTCCAATACTATCACACACGCCCAATCCCTGTATACGGTATCCCTGGTCTTGAAAGGATATAACAATGTCAATAGGTTCTTCGGTAGCTAATGGTTTATTTGGTCTTGCCTCCGGTTTCCTTGGTGGTTTCCTCGGTGATTATTCAAGTGCAAAAGCAGCTAAACGTTCTTTTGAATATTCATCTCGCCTTCAAGCTCAACAAAATGCATTCACTGAAAGGATGGCAAATACTGCTCATCAACGTGAAGTTAAAGACCTTAGAGCTGCTGGTCTAAACCCAATATTATCAGCAACCGGTGGTAGTGGTGCAGCTACCCCTTCTGCCGGTTCTGCTTCTCTTTCCGTTGATAACTCACATCTTGAAAATGCAGTGGCTACAGCATTAGATTTCAAACGCTTGCGCAATGAAACACAACTCAAAGATAGCACAAAAGAAGTTAACGCTTCTACTGTCAAATTAAATGAAGCTAATGAACGTAAGTCAATCTATGATGCTGATACTGCACATGAACAAGCTGCATATATTAATGAACAAAACAGACAATTTCAAGTATATGGCCCTCAACTGTCACAACTTCAAGTATTGCAAGGTTTAACAAATATAAAAAATCAAAATGCTGTTACAGCTCAACAGGTCAAATTAATGCAATCACAGATTGACAATTACCGCTCATCTACTTGGAGAAATTATAAATCTGCTCTTGGATTTTCTGAAAGTGAATCTGAAAGTTACAGTACTAACCAAGATGATACTAAGCACCCATTTAGTTTTTCTGCCGGAAAAAGTGGTATTTCATTAACTCCTAGCTATAAATCTGATAGTGGCGGTTACTCTCGTTCTCGTTCTCGTTCACGTTCTTATTAGTTAAATATTTTAGCCATTATTATTATTGCTATTATTCCAATAGCATAAAAACCTACAATTAATCCTGCAATTATTTTAGCTACTAATATTATAGTTTTTCTTAATTCATTCCAATTCATAAATACCTCACAGTCTACACACACATTATAAAGGAGTAACAATTTTATGACAACAAGTTACATGATGATACAAAAAAAATTATCACAGATTAACCGTTTATCAGCCCAGAAATCAATCAATCCTTCATTTTTTATCGGTTATTTTTTTGATTATCTAAATCATAACTATATTACAAACCTTACTGATAAAGTTTCATTTCAAACATATCAACAATTTTTACTTTTTATTAATTCTTTTTGTGACTTTGTTTTGGAGGATTTGGACGATGAGCGCCCTTTATCCAAATAAATCAGACAGCATTAAAGAAAAATGCTCAAAAGCTTGTTATTTATGGCTTATCGATTATATTTCAGATACTGTCTTCGTTGACTACCTCACGCAGTTTAAAAATGATTTTCAAAATCATAAACTTGATAATTCAGAGATTTTAAGAAGGTTTCAAAAATGAAATATACCAACCGTATAAAATCTTTTAAATTATTAAAACAGTTTACTAGTTTAGTTCGTTTATTTGTTGATGGAATTATAACTGAAACTGAATACAGGCATAATTTACATTTTCTTTGCAATGAGTATCGCACATTAAAACTTAATGAAAGGATTTATTTAAAATGAGAAGAGCTCTAAACAATTCCGCTAGTCGCGGTTACTTCACAAAAACAGCAATGTATACCAAGTCAATTAATTTGTTTACCTCACCTATGAGAGGTGGTTATCGTATGTAATTATATCCTATCTTCACAAATTATTTTAGGAGATGTTTTTCTCCCCCGGCTCTTATAGCCGGGCTTGTTTTTACAAGCCGGCATGCCGTCGGCAGGACTTAAGAGGAGTTTAATTTATTATGGTATGTTTCCATCCGCTTGAGTGTTATCTTCCTTTAGACTATGATAAGGAATTTAAAAGACACTTGATATTTTCGCCTGAAAAAATTTATAGATTTAAAAAGGCTACTATACGTAAATTTGAAGACATTGGCTTAATGCCACGTTTTCACGACGATAATTTTAAAATTTTTGATGAAAAATCACGTTTTCCTGAAATTTACTTAACTAAAGAAGTTACTGATGACTTACCTAACGGACTTATAATTCAAGTCCCTTGTAATAAATGTATCGGCTGCAAATTAGATTATTCCCGCCGTTGGGCAACTCGTGCTATTAATGAAGCCTTTTTATACGACCACTACAGAAATTGTTCATTCCTGTCTTTAACATTTAATGAGGAAAATTTAAACCGTACTAATCTAGGTTATTCAGTTGATAAAGCGTTCTTTAAATCCTGGGTTAAGCGCCTTCGTTTCGCTATAAAAGATAAATATAATGTTGAGTTTAGACATATGTCTTGCGGTGAATACGGCTCAAAACGTGGTCGCCCTCATTATCATATGTTAATCTTCGGCTTTGATTTCCCTGACAAATACATATTTAAAGTAAATCGCACAAAATACGGTGATGTTATCAATTATTATCGTTCGCCCTTTCTTGAATCACTCTGGCACCTTCCAGGCAGAACTGACACAGCTGGTTATTGTATTATTGGTAATGTAACCTTTGAAAGTTGCGCCTATGTCGCGCGCTATGTTACAAAAAAAATGCAAGATAAAACTTTGTACGGTGACCAGCAACCTGAATTTCTTTCAGTATCAAGGATGCCCGGTCTAGGATATGATTACTGCGTTAAATACTTAAAAAATATTTTTGAAACACGTAAAGTCGCTTTACCTAACGGTTTCAGTTCCCCTGTACCTCGCTATTATGAGTCAGTATGTGAAAAATTAGACCCTGAACTATATTACACTTACAAAAGTGACAAATTTAATGAATTTTATAAAGAAATGTTAAGAAAATTTAATGAAAAATCTAACCCTGACAAAAAAAGATTACAAGCCTTAGAAGAGCTTCACAGTATGCGTTTAGATAAATTAATACGTACGTATGAATACTCTTGATAAATTATATAATCACGTCATGTTTAGTCAACATGTTAATTTAACATCTTTAAAAGACCTCTTATCCAGTTATAACGGTGCTTTTGATACTTTAAATGTATATTATGTAAAAATCTGTTTGAACAAAACGGAAATATCAAAATACCTAAAAATTATTTAACCCGCCTTAAACGGCATTTTGGAAGCCATGAATATATATCTTACTTAAAACTTTAATTCAAGTTTAAATAAGTATAATAATGCGCCCTAAATAAACAAAAATTCCAATGAAAAGTTAAATTTAGCCTGTTAATCTTATTTGGTAATAAGGAGTAAAATATGGAAAATATACAGCAAAATAAATCAACCGATAAAGTTAGACTTATGCTGATAGATGATCACAAATTATTTCGCTGCGGCATAAAGTCTTTATTTGAAAACTCAAACAATATATGCGTTATAGCTGAAGCTCAAAACGGGAAGGAAGGAATTAACAAAATTCTTTCTCAAAACCCTGATGTTGTTTTATTGGATTTAGAGCTTGGTGACATTAACGGGTTAGAGCTTATTGAGAAGGTATCCTCTCAAAAACCGAATGTAAAATTTGTTATTCTAACTTCGCACTTGAACGAGCATGTTATAAATAAAGCAATGAAGCTTGGAATTTACGGCTATATTTTGAAAGATATCAATTCAGAATTTCTTGATATGATTGTTAAAACAGTTTCAAGCGGGGCAATGTGGATTGATAAAAAAGCGGTGCAAATTTTAAGAGAATTAAATCCAAATGTTATACCAAATACACAAATGAGCCGCTCTAACTTTAAATCAACCCATGCGAATTTAACCGCAAGAGAATACGAGGTCTTAAAACTTGTGGTGGATGGGAAATCTAATCAGCAAATTGCCGATAAATTGAATATCTCCGAGCATACTTCAAAAGCCCATGTATGTAATATTATTCAAAAGCTCGTTGTTGATGACAGAACGCAAGCCGCTGTTAAGGCAATTAGGGAAGGAATTGTTTAATATATTATCAATACCTATCGATACAATATAAATATTGCGCAAAACTTTGCTTGAATATTATAATTACCAATCGAACAGATAGAATTATTTAAATTATATCAGTATATTACCAATACCAATCGAGATAACATAATTTTAAAAGGAGAAATAAAAATGAAAGACAATTTAATATTTGACACGAAAAAAGCTCAAGAATTTTTCTTACATAAGTTATCTTTTTTAATGTCGCCTTATGAATTGAAAGAACAAATTAAAGACAATATTCAAAAGTTAAATATCGTTGATGTTAGAGAATATGATGATTATATAGCAGGGCATATTCCTTTTGCAATACATATTCCTATAAATAGCTTAGAAGAGCACTTTACAATGCTTGAAAAGGAAAATATAAATATAATTTATACATATAATCAATTCTGTAAACGCAGCATAAAAGCAGCTTATCACATTGCTAAAAAAGGCTTCCCTGTTGTTGTTTTAATGGGCGGCTTCAGCATCTGGCAAAAGCTTGGTTTTGATGTTGTTGAAACAGATTCTCAACAAGATAGCTAATAAATAATACTAAAATATGATTTCACATTCATATAAAGAATATATAATATAAATTGTTAATAAAAAAAAGCCCATAAAATGGGCCTTAAGATTTACTAACGATACAAGATTTATTTTGATAACCGTCTTTGATTCAATTTCAAATTCGGTTTTTTATTACGAATTTGTTTTCAAAGGGTGCATATTCTATTATCCTTGGAAAAAATTTTTTGGCAAGTGTATAATTAAAAAATTAACAAAACTTAACAAATATTTTCGATGGCGCAAAATTGCAAAAAACTTCCGATTAAATTTTCATTCCAAACCTTAACATTATCTGGTGTTTTGATAATTGTCGGGGCAAAATTCCAAATATATTTTATTCCGGATTTAACTGCAAAATCTGCAACATCTTGCGCTACTTTGTTTGGAATTGTTAGAATTGCAATTTCAATATCTGTTTTTTTAATTTGTTCACCCAGCTCTTGAAGTGAATATATTTTCTTTTCGCCTATCATTGTATTTATTTTTGATTTATCATTATCGAACAGAGCAACAATTTCAAGCCCAAATTCACTGAATTTAGAATACTTTGATAGTGCTATTCCTAAGTTACCCGCACCGATTACATAAGCACGCTTAACAATCTTATAATCAAGAACATTCTCAATTATATCCTTAAGTTCTTTTGCGTTATAGCCAACGTTGCACTTTCCTTTACAATTGATATTTTTTAAATCTTTTCTTACTTGCGTTTCGTCAATATGAAGAAGCTGCGAGATTTGAGAAGATGTAATATATTTAATATCTTTTTTTGTATAATCACGAAGGATTGTATGGTATTGGGTTAAGCGATTAATTGTTCTTTGTGACAGTGAATTTTTCATAATAAAACCGATAAAAATTAGAGCTTGGGTATGTTGCCCAAGCTCTAATCATATTAAACTAAACTACACCGTTATAAGCGTCAATGAATAGCTTTTTCATATCTTCCATTAAAGGATATACAGGGTTTGCGCCCGTGCATTGGTCGTCAAATGCTAATTCAACCATTTGATCAAGTTTTTCATAGAATTCTTTATCAGCGTCAGTGTGACCGTTCTTTTCTAAGAATTCTTTAATTGAATTTGGAAGATCGATATCTTTCATTAATGCGTCAATTGCATTAATTAAGTTTTGAGTTTTTTCTTCGTTTGTATTACCGCCCAATTTCAATTCATCTGCAATTTGAGCATATCTTTCAATTGCACATGGGAATTTATATTGAGGGAAAGTTGCTTGTTTTTTAGGACAATCGGTTGCATTATACTTAATTATTTGTCTGATTAATAAAGCATTAGCAACACCATGAGGTACATGGAACATTGCACCTAATTTGTGAGCCATTGAGTGGCAAAGACCTAAGAAAGAGTTAGCAAATGCCATACCTGCAATTGTTGCTGCATAGTGCATTTTTTCTCTTGCAATCGGGTCATTAGCGCCTTCATGATATGAACGGGGCAGATACTTAAATACTAATTTACAAGCTTCCAGTGCGTTTGAATTAGTAAAGTTTGTTGCCATACAAGAAACATAAGCTTCAACAGCGTGAACTAAAGCGTCAATACCTGAAGCAGATGTTAAACCTTTTGGCATACCGTCAACAAAGTTAGGATCAACAATTGCCATTGAAGGTGTTAGAGCGTAATCAGCAATTGCATATTTTACACCGCATTTATCATCAGTAATAATTGAGAATGGTGTAACTTCAGACCCTGTACCTGATGTTGTAGGAATAGCAACCATAAGAGCTTTTTTACCAAGTTCGGGCAGTTGGCAAATTCTCTTTCTGATATCCATAAATCTCATTGAAATATCTTCAAATACGGTGTCAGGTTGTTCATATTTTAACCAAAGGATTTTTGCTGCATCCATCGGAGAACCGCCACCCAGTGCAATAATTACATCAGGTTCAAAAGGTTTCATAATTGCAAAAGCTTCTTCGATTGTTGACAAGGTTGGGTCAGGTTTAACATCAAAGAAAATTTCATGGTCAATTCCGATATCATCTAAAACTTTAGTAATTTGATCAGCGGCACCTGAATTGAATAAAAATCTGTCTGTTACAATGAATGCTTTTTTTCTGCCTGCTAATTCTTTTAGAGCTAAATCAGTAGCACCACGTTTGAAATATACCTTTTGAGGAACCTTAAACCAAAGCATGTTTTCTCTCCTTTCAGCAACTCTCTTGTAGTTTAATAAATCTCTAACACCAACGTTTCCTGATACGGAGTTTTTGCCCCATGAACCGCAACCAAGTGTTAAAGAAGGTTCTAAGCGGAAATTATATAAATCGCCGATACCGCCTTGGCTTGAAGGCTGATTTATTAAAACTCTGCAAGATGGCATTTTTTGAGCATAAGCGTCAATTCTGTCTTTTTTGCGCTCATCCGTATAAAGAACGGAAGTATGACCTGCTCCGCCACGTGATACAAGGTAATATGCTTTTTCAGCTGCGTCTTCAAAATTAGCAGCTTTATACATAGCTAAAATAGGAGATAATTTTTCTCTTGAAAAAGGATCATCCCAATTAACTTCGCCTCTTTGTGCAACTAAAACTTTAGCATTTTCAGGAACGTCAAAACCTGCCAATTTTGCAATTGTATGAGCGCTTTGACCAACGATTTGAGGATGAGCGGTTCCTCTTTGAGGGTCAATGAACGGTAAATTGATTAATTTTTGCATTTCATCATCGTTCATTAAATATGCGCCTCTATATTCAAATTCACGTTTTACTTCTTCATAAACGCTATCAACTATAACTACCGATTGTTCGGAAGCACAAATCATACCGTTATCAAATGTTTTTGACATTAAAATCGAAGAAACTGCCATTTTAATATTAGCTGTTTCATCGATTACAACTGATGTATTACCGGGACCAACACCGAGAGCGGGGTTGCCTGAAGAGTAAGCTGCGCTAACCATACCCGGACCACCTGTTGCTAAGATGCAAGCGATTTTTTTATGTTTCATCAATTGTCCAGATAATTCGATTGAAGGTACATCAATCCAGCCGATAATATCTTTTGGTGCGCCTGCTTTAACTGCGGCTTCTAAAACTATTTTTGCAGCTTCAATTGTACATTTTTTTGCTCTGGGGTGCGGTGAAAAGATTATACCGTTTCTTGTTTTAAGAGCAATTAAAGATTTAAATATGGCGGTTGAAGTCGGGTTTGTTGTAGGAACAATACCTGCTAAAACTCCTAAAGGTTCTGCTACGATTTTTAATCCGTTAGCTTTATCTTCTTCAACAACACCGCAAGTTTTGGTGTTTTTATGTTTGTTGTAAATGTATTCCGCAGCAAAGTGATTTTTAATTATCTTATCTTCAACTACACCCATTCCTGATTCTTCTCTAGCCATTTTAGCTAAAGGAATACGAGCTTTGTCTGCTGCTGTTGCTGCTGCTTTAAAGATTTTATCTACTTGTTCTTGAGTGAATGTAGAATATTCTTTTTGTGCAGCTGCTACTCTATCTATAAGAGCGTCGAGTTGTTCAGCGGTTTCTACAAGCTCAGCTTGTTTTTTTTCTTTAGTAGCTGTCATATTCATTTCTCCTTTTCGTGAAAAAAATCTCTAATAAAATAGTACTATATAATTATAAAATGTCAATCGTACACTTTATATAAAAAAATTTACATGCAAAAAAAATTATTTATTTGCGTTATATAATATATCAAAGGAGGCAACTGTGTTAAGAACTGTATCACTTGAAACAAATACAAAAAACGGTAAATATTCAAATCTTATTGCAAGAACAACGCTTAACAGTGCGATTCTTGGAGGAATTGTACAAGGAAGTAACTGTCTTGTACATGCAAGGTCAATTAAAAAAGCAGGTGCAATTAAACCGGCTTTTAAATCAATCGGCGCTACTATGGTAAACAGTGCAATTCTGGGTGCTGTTGTCAGCGGTGTATATTGTCTTTATAATGTTATCAAAAATAAAATTCAAAATAAAAATAATCAAAATTTATAGTAATATTTTAATTTTGAATTTTTGACATGGCTTAATAAAATATTTATTATATACTTTTTTTATGAAATATAAAAAAATTCCAAAAGAATATTTTGTAACAATTCTTGACAGATTAACAAGATTAGAACCTGCTTATATTCGCTATAAACGTGTATTTGACGATGTAATTAATAAGTTCTTTGTATCAGACAGATTGAAAAATCTAACTCTTAGTGATGAAATAAAATTTGTTGAAGAAATATTTTATTTTTCACTTGAAGATGAATCTTATGATGACATGGGGAATAGTTTTTCAATTAATAAAGTATTAACAAATCTCGAAGAGAAATATTTTACTTTTAATGAGTTATCTTATCAATACCTATCGGCTCGATTGGATTTATCAAAAATGATAAATCAAATTAAGTATGATAAAAAATTACCAAAAAATGTTCAATGGCTAACGCAAATCAATCACCCAAATTGTGATATTTTGAAAGAAAGAGAAGAAAAAAGCCTGCTCTATCCGATAGAAAAAATAATTCTTTGCGAGGGAGAAACGGAAAACACGCTTTTAGAGCCAATTTTTAAGCTTTTTAATATTGATTTTGATAAGCTCGGATATCTTATAATCCCTGCGGGAGGAAAAAATCAGGTCGCTAAAAAGTTTTATAAAATGATTGAATATATAAAGCTTCCTTTTTTTATTCTTCTTGATAAAGATGCACTTTTGATTAATCGGCTGATTGAACCTAAGCTTCGTGATATTGACACTCTTTATTTAATTCAAAGCGGGGAATTTGAAGATTTAATTCCGAAAAATATTCTTCAAAAAACTATAAATTTAGTTCACAAGAACGATTTTAACTGTTTATATGACGATTTTAAGCAAAATCATACTATGGTTTATAACCTTGCGGAAATTTATCGTAAATATGGTTTTGGTGTGTTTAAAAAGGCTGAATTTGCGAGACATTTAAAAGAATACATCGTAAGATTTACAACAAAAGAAGATTTTATGAACTCTGAAATTTGTAATATTGCAAAAAATATTGTTTCATAGCTAAATATTATCTTATATGTTATACTTTCGGCAAAAATCAAATATCATAAACTTTAATAACTTCTTTACAATACTTTGAAAAAAAATTAAAATATTTACTATGGACAAGATATTAATAACGGGTTGCGCAGGTTTTCTCGGGTCTAATCTTTTAGAGTATCTGCTTACAAATACTAACAATATAATATACGGTATTGATAATTTTTCTTCTTCAAGAATTTCAACAATCTATCCTTTTTTAAAAAATGACAGATTTATTTTTCTTGAAGACGATATAAGAAACAATATTGATTTTGAAGTTGATAAAGTGTATCATCTTGCCTCAAGTGGAGATTTATCAAGATATTTTTCAAATAAATATGAATATGTATTTGAACAAATTGAAATAATAAAAAATATTTTTCACTATATTAACAATACAGGTGCAAAGCTTATAATAACACAGCCTTTTTACAGCTACAACACAGGCGCAAAAGAAAAATATATGCTCTATGATATGCTGAATTTAATAACAAATATGACAATTTATCAAATAAAAGAAAATAACTTCGATTGCAAAATTGCCCGTCTTGCCTATTACTACGGTAAAAATATGATTAAAGAAGATAAAAGGCTTGTAAATGATACAATTATCAAGGCTTTAAATAATGAAGATATAGAACTTGAATTTGATGAAGAAATATATGCAACTTATGTTACAGATATTATAAAAGCACTAAATTTAATTATGGATAATATGTTAAGCCGGCCAATTGTCGATGTGTCATGCGGTTCTACAATGAGAAAATCAGATATAATCAAACTTATAATTACTTTTCTTAAGTCTCAATCAAAGTTTAAGGTTAATAATCCCGATTTAATAAAGCATAGCTATAAACCCGATATTGAGCTTTTAAATAAAGAACTGAATTTTAAATGCACAACTTCAATTCTTGAAGGAATGTCAAAAACGATTAATTTTTACGCAAAAAAATCAAATTATAGAGCTTAGTTTAAATAATCAAAAGCTAAATCCAGTGTTTGAGCTTTCATAACTATTGCACTTGTTGAAATTACATCAACACCACAAGAGGCAATTTGTTCAATATTATCTAAAGTTACACAGCCCGAAGCTTCAACAATTGCCTTTTTATTAATAAGTTTTGTACACTCCTTCATTTGTTCACAGGTCATATTATCAAGCATAATTATATCAACATTATTTTCAATAGCTTCTCTAACCTGTTCAATTGTGTCGCACTCAATTTCAATTTTATGAGCATGGGAAATTTGTTTTCTAATTTCACTTACAGCCCTTGTGATTGAACCGTCAAAAAGAGCTATATGATTATCTTTTAACATAACACAGTCGGATAAATTAAATCTATGCAGATGGTTTGTTCCTACTTTTACGGCATATTTTTCAAACAACCTGAAATTCGGGGTATTTTTTCTTGTGTCAACAACGCTAACTCCGTATTGCTGCGCTTTTTGCTGATATTGCCTGCTTAGTGTTGCAATTGCGGACAATTTCTGAACAAAGTTAAGCGCCAGCCTTTCACCCGTAAGGATATAGTGCGCATCACCTTTAATATAGGCGATTTTATCACCCGCTTTAATTTCATCCCCGTCATTGAAGTAAAATTCTATTTGTACGCTTTTGTCTGCTAAAAGTTGGAAAACTCTTTCAAATATCGGTTTTCCGCATAAAATTCCATCCGCTCTTGTTGTTAAATATACGCAAAACTCTTTTTTATCCGCAGTTGCACAAATCGACTCTGTTGTAATATCTCCAAAGTACATATCCTCTTTAAGAGCGGAAATTATAAAATCATCAATCGCAAAATTATTTAGATAATAGTTTGTCATTTTGTTGTATGCTTTCTTTTTCTGTATTGTTGTCAGTAACCATGTTGGTATCTGCTCGATAATGCGAACCAATTGAACTGTCTCGCTTTAAAGCTGCACTTGCAACAAGTTGAGCGCAGCAAAGCGCATTGTTTAATTCAAACCTTAGCCTTGATTGAACCGTAATATTATTTTTTAATTTTTGTTTAATCGTAGCTATTTTTTCAAGCGCTTTTTCAAGCCCCTCTTTTGTTCTTGTTATTCCGACATTATTTGTCATTGTTTCTTTTAATTGCTCAAAAAGCTCCAAATAAAAATTATCATCAGCAACAGCTGAGCTGATTAGAGAGTATTTATCAATGGTTCTTTTTATTTGTTCATCATTTTTCTTAGGCGGGTCAAGTTTTTCTTTTTGAAGGGTTTTACAAAGCTGATGAGCAAAAACAGCACATTCTAAAAGAGAGTTTGAAGCAAGTCTGTTTGCTCCATGCAGCCCTGTTGAAGCGCATTCGCCGATTGCATAAAGATTATTTATTGTTGTTTTTGAATTAATATCCGTTTTAATTCCGCCCATAAAATAATGCTCGGCAGGAGTAACGGGAATAAGCCCGTCAGATAAATCAATATTATTTTCTTCACATAGTGAAGTAATTGTCGGAAAACGTTTTTTAAATTTTTCAATTCCTATTTGAGAAATATCTAAATTTACATACTCGCTATCCGTTAGTTTTGCCTGATTAACAATTGCTCTTGCAACAACATCTCGAGGTGCAAGGTCGGCAAGATGGCTGTATGATTTTGCAAAATAATTCCCTTTTAAATCAACAAGTTTAGCGCCTTCTCCTCTTGCTGATTCCGATACAAGGGGCATGGTTTTTTTGCTTTTGCAATATAGTGCTGTCGGGTGAAATTGGACAAATTCCATATTTTCTACTTTAGCTCCCGCTCTATATGCTAACGCTATACCGTCACCCGTTGAAGAAGCGGGATTTGTAGTATTTTTATAAATTTGACCTATACCGCCCGTTGCAATAACGATATTATTTGAATAAACAGCTTCATAGTAATTATTCTTCCAATTATAGACAATAACACCTCTGCAAACAGAACCCGAATCAACCAAAAGCTCAAGAGCCATTGTATTATCATATAATTCAACATTTTTGCAGGTTTTCAAATGCTCACACAGTGTTTTTTCAATTACACGCCCTGTTGAGTCTCCTTGCGCATGAAGTATTCGAGGATGTGAATGAGCACCTTCAAGAGCAAAACTAAGCTTATTTTTATCCGTTTTATCAAATTCAACACCAAAACTGATAAGTTCTTGAGCAACGGTTGAACTTTTTTCGGATACAAATTTAACAACATTTAAATCGTTTAAACCACAACCTGCTTTAATTGTGTCGTTGATGTGTGACTCAATACTGTCTGTTTTATTAATTTCAGGAATAACGGAAACTATTCCGCCCTGCGCAAGAGCAGAAGAGCCCGAAAACAGTTCTTCTTTGGTTATAATTAAAATACCGTCTTTGCAGTCAATTGTTTGAGAAAGCTTATTTGCAAGATATAATCCGCTTATGCCGCTTCCGATTATAACAACATTATATTTTGAATACTTCATGATAATTTCTCTTTAGTCTCTATTTAATAATATTATAAAAAGAAATTAAAATAAAACTAATCTTAATAACGATTTTTTCCATGATAAAATATAGTAGTTAAAAAAGTATATAACGAGGTAGAAAATGTCAAATTCACAAAAAAGAGCGCTGTTGTGCATACTAGACGGATGGGGAATTTCAAAAGACCATAATTACAATGCTGTTTATAGCGCAAATACGCCAAATTACGATAAATTTAAAAAAGAAAGACCAAATACAACAATCCATGCTGATGGCTTATTTGTAGGGCTGCCTGAAGGGCAGATGGGTAACTCTGAAGTAGGACACTTAAACATTGGAGCTGGAAGAGTTGTTTATCAGGAATTAACCAGAATTAATAAATCAATTGATGAAGGCGAATTTTTTAAAAACGAAGAATTTTTAAATGCAATTAATCATGTTAAAAAGAATAATTCAGCCATGCATATTTACGGGCTTGTTTCCCCGGGCGGTGTCCATAGTTCAATGAAGCACCTTAGAGCTTTAATTGAAATGATGAAAAAAAATGATGTTAAAGATGTGTATATCCATGCTTTTTTAGATGGAAGAGACACTCCTCCAAAATCGGCTCAAGACTATTTAGCCCAAGTTGAAGAAGAACTTGTTAAAAATAATCTTCCAAAAATTGCTTCAATTATTGGCAGATACTGGGCAATGGATAGAGATAAACGCTGGGATAGAGTAGAGCGTGCTTATAATTGTTTAACCTTAGGGGAAGGAATACAAGAAACAAGTTCATCTGACGCTATTTTAAACTCTTATAAAAACGAAAAAACCGATGAATTTGTTGAACCTACGGTAATTCAAAAAAGAAGAATTGAAGATAATGATGCAATAATTTTCTTTAACTATAGACCCGATAGGGCAAGAGAAATTACAAGAGCATTTAACGACAAAGATTTTGACGGTTTTAAAAGAAAAAAAGTAATTAATAATCTTTATTACGTTTGTATGACACAATATGATGAAACATTCACCGTTCCTGTTGCTTTTAAACCTCAAACATTGACAAATATTTTAGGTGATGTATTGGATGATAACAACATTAAACAGTATAGAACCGCAGAAACGGAAAAATATGCTCATATAACATTCTTCTTTAATGGCGGTGTTGAAAAATCGGGAAAACTTGAAACAAGGGCTCTTGTTAATTCTCCTAAAGTTGCAACTTATGACCTTCAACCGCAAATGAGCGCTTATGAAGTATGTGATAACGTTTTAAAAGCACTTGATAATCCTCAATACGGTTTTATTCTTGTTAATTTTGCAAACCCTGATATGGTAGGTCATACAGGAGTAATGGAAGCAGCGGTTAAAGCTTGTGAAGCGGTTGATGAGTGTGTAGGTAAAATTGCCGCTAAAGCACTTGAAAATAATGTAACAATGATAATAACAGCTGACCATGGTAACGCAGAGTGGATGTACAATGAACAAACTCACGCTCCTCAAACGGCACACACGACAAACCCCGTACCTTTTATTGTTGTTTCAAATGATAAATATAAAGTTAAAGATTCAGGTGCTCTATGCGATATAGCACCATCCGTTTTAGATATTTTAGGACTAAAAAAACCGGATGAAATGACAGGAAGTTCACTGGTTGAAAAAGTTTAATAAATAAATTAAAACACAAGCAAAAAGTTATCGGTTGATAAGGCAGAGTTAATTCTCTGTCTTATTTTTCAGGTTAATTTTTATAAGCACTAAAGCTGAAGTTAAAAAAACAATTATACAAATTACTTGAGCAACAGGCATGCTAAATATGTATAAAAGGCTATCAATTCTTATGCTTTCAACAAAAAATCTTAAAAGTGAATAACACATCAAATAAATCAGAAAAATTGAACCCTGTTTAATATTTTTAAATTTAAATAAAATTGTTACAAGTAAAACAAAAACAAATAAATTTAAAAAACTCTCATATAAAAAAGTCGGGTGATAATATTCACTATCAATATATTGAGCTTTTCTGTGCATTGTATCGATATACAGCTTTATTATTCCCTCGCTTGGTAAACCGTATGCCTCCTGATTAAAAAAATTGCCCCATCTTCCAATAGCCTGTGATAACGGCAGTGCGCAGGCAATTATATCCGCATATTTAAAGAAATTTATTTTATGCTTTTTTGAGATAATATAAAAACTGATAATCCCTGCCGTTAATGCACCGAAAATCGATAAACCGCCATGGTTTATCATTATTATTTCATTAGGGTTTTTAAGATAAAACTTTAAATCTGAAAAAATATAGAATAATCGAGCGCCTATAATTGAAAAAATTATAACAATCGGGAGAATATCCAAAAGCAATTCTGCTTCTTTTTTAGAATATAGTTTTTTTAGCGTAAAGTATGCAAATGCTATTCCGATAAAGATTGCAAGTGAAAGAAAAATGCCGTAAAATCTTATCGGAAAATTAAAAATATAAAACGCTATTGGATTATCAGGTGAATATAAAACTATATTCATTTTAATTTATCCTAGAAAGAAAGGTTAGTTGATTGCTTGGATGTTTTATTATTTAAAAAGAGTATCTTTTCTTTGATTGCGCTAAGGTCGGTTGTATTAGGCGCTTTTCTTATGTATATTTCATAGTTTTCTACTGCTTTTTTCAAAGAATCGTTGTAGTCTTTGTCCGTGTTTTGTGTATTTGGGGTATTCTCTTCGTTTATATCGGAATCTTCAATAAATTCATTTGCAAGATTTTCATAAGAAACGGCAAGGTTGTAGTAGGTGTCTGCTTCGTCGGGTTTAATATCTTGCGCAACTAAAAGATTGTCAATTGCTTCTTTATATCTTCCTACCTGCATATAGCACGTTGCAAGATTATATCTTGATTCATATATTCGAGGGTCTAAGTCGATTGAAGCTTCAAGACGGGAGATTGCAGCCTTGGGATTGTTTTCGTTAATATATTTCATTGCAATTTTGTTAAGTTCTTGAACTGCGTATGTATTAATACATGCACTTGAAATTACTGCTAAAAACAGTACGAAAATAAATGCGATTATTTTTTTCATATTTTTTTCCATATAAATTTGTTAAATTGTACACAAATAGAATATTTGTGTTAGACTTAAATGTAAATCATACATTTGGTTAATTTTTTTAAGGATAGCATCTGATGGAGTGTCAAAACCTTACAATAGCAAATTATCATGAAAATTTTGCCGATAATTTTACTTCAATAGCTTATGCCAATATTTTACAGGAGAAGTTTGGTTCAAAGTGCTATTTTAAAAATTCAAGACAGGAAAGAAAAAATTTTGAAGAAAAAATGGCATATTTTGATATTGAGTATAATTATATTTCTCAAGCAACAATTGACAAGATTTCTTTGAGTGCGGATATTTACAATAAAGATTTTGTCGACAACAAAAAATTAATAAAAAATATTAAAAGAAGAACAAAATCAAATAAGAATAATATTTTGAATTTAAAATTCTTTCAAATAGATGATATTGATAAAATATCTCCAAAAACAAAAAAGATGTTTGAATTTAACAAAAAAGATTTTCTTGTTAATTACGATGTTTTAGATAAAATTACATCAACAAATTCAGTCGGCCTTTACATAAATAAAAATGATATAATTGCAAATAATATCGACTATGATTTTATATATAGGGCTACAATGCGCTTAAATAAATATTTGATTAAGCCTAAATTATTTATATTTTCAAGCGAAAGTATTAAGGATAAAATTACATCCTGTTTTGATTTTGAAATTATTAAACAGTATAACTGGAGGGAAGAATTTTACTTTCTTTCAAAGTGTCGTCATAAAATTGTTTTAAATTCGCCAAATTCATATTCAGAGGGATTTTGGGCTTCAATATTGAAAAACAGAGATTATAGCATAACAATTTTTGATAAAAACCTAAGCAAACATAAGAAATATCATAATTGGTTAGGTGTTTAATAAAGATTTAATCAAGGGGCTGTTTAATATATACCCCGTCGCCTCCCAAGTATTCAACTTCTTTGTTATCTATATAAAGATAAATGTCTTTATCGGGTTCAAGATTTTTAACGGTTTTTGATAATTGTTGTACTCGATTTTCAATACTCTGGCTTCCTCCTCCCGAGCCAAAGTTTGAAGTAAGATTAACGATTATTGAATTATTTTCACGCTTCAGTGAGATTAAATCAACCTTTGGAGGAATTTCCGTATATATTCCTTTTTTTGATTCCGTAATTAAAGGACCTTTTAATAAAAGAACTATTGTATTTTCAAGAGTTGCTTCCTGCGGCATTTGCCTTTCTAAGGGAATAAGTTTTCCGCTTGGGGTATAGAAAAAACAAGTGTGAGTGTGTTTTGTCGGCTTAGGTTTTTCAACAACTTTTTGCTCTTGTTTATTTGGTATAATTTCATCAGGCTCTTGCGTTTGTGTTTGCACTTTGTTTTGACCTTTGTCCATTGAAAAAATCGGGCTTTGTTTTGATAATTTAAGATTTTTGTCATAGCTTCCTTCGCCAAAGAGCGTATAAGCAAGAAAGCCGAGAACAACAACAAGACAAAAGAAAAAAGTTTTTAAAAATGTATTCATAAGCAATTGCTCCTAAATAGTTTTTTAGGTTTTAATATATTATCTGATAAATTTGCAATTGATACAAGTTTGTTATTTTTTGTTAATAGAATTGTATTTGTTTTAAAATTTCCTTCTGTTTTTATAAAATTGCCGTTTAAAATCCTTTTGTATTCAAATTCATTGAGTTCTTTTTTGTCAAAATTAATAACATCAAGAGGGTTGATTTTGCTTAAATTTTCATCATTTAATGAATTTGAATTTTCTATGTAGAAATTTCCTGCTTTTGTTCTTTTTAAATCGCTTAAGTAAGCCCCGCAGCAAAGATATTTGCCTATATCATGCGCAAGGGTTCGAATATATGTACCCTTTGAGCATTGAACCTTTATTTGAGCTTCATCAAAGCCGTTAAAATTAATTAGCTCAATTGAATATATCGTAATTTCTCTTTGAGGAATTTCAATATCTTTGTTAATATTTTTTCTTACAATATCGCAGGCTTTTTTTCCGTTTATTTTAATTGCGCTATATTTAGGCGGGGTTTGAATAATTTTACCGCTAAAGTTTTCAAGTGCGGATTTTAGCTTTAAAGAAGAAAATTCAGGCTTTTTAATAAATTCCTTATCACCTTCCGAATCATAGGTGGTTGTAGTGTAGCCAAATTTAATATTTGCTATATATTCTTTGTTTGAACCTAAGTAGTCCAATAGCTTTGTACATTCACCAACACCAATTTGTAAAACTCCGCAAGCAAGCGGGTCGAGCGTTCCTGAGTGACCTATTTGTTTAATATTTAACCTTTTTCTTAATTGCCTTATTACATCAAAAGAAGTTAAACCTTTAGGTTTATTAATATTAAGAAAATACATTATATTTCGCCACGTTCGATTTTGTTAATTAAATCCATAACTTTTGCGCCTTTTTCAAAGGATTCATCAAGAATGAATAACAAAGAAGGTGTTTTTCTAAGTCTTATTCTCTGACCGACTTCATGGCGAATTTGACCTACATGGCGCTCAAGCGCAGCTGATGTTTTCTTTTTTTCTTCATCCGAACCGAAAACACTGTAAAAAACTTTTGCACTTGAATTATCAGACGACACTTCAACATTGGTTATTGAAACCATAGCACATATTTGAGGGTCTTTGATTTCTCGAAATATTATATCAGAGATTTCTCTCATTAATTGTTTTCTTACTTTTTCATTTCTTAATGACATATAAATTCCTATTGTTGATGATTAGATGAGCTTTTGCGGTTCAATTTCTTTTGTTGTAGATACTTCAATTATATCGCCTTCTTGAATGTCATTGAATTTAGAAAACGATATACCGCATTCAAACCCTTCTTTAACTTCTTTTACGTCGTCTTTAAAGCGTTTAAGCTGGTCGATTTCTCCTTTAAATATTTCAACACCGCCTCTTAATAAACGTGCGGTTTTAGAGCGGACAATTTTTCCTTCTGTTACGTAGCAGCCTGCAATCTTAGTAGTTTTACCTATTGTGAATACTGCTCTTACTTCAGCCTTGCCAAGTTCTACATCTTCAATTTCAGGAGATAATAAGGCAAGCATTGTTTTTTCAATATCCTCTAAAACCTGATAGATGATATCGTATTTTTTAATTTTAACACCTTCTTTTTGAGCGGATATTAAAGCATTTGAATCTTCTTTAACCGTAAAACCGAGAATAATAGCATCGGAGGCTGAAGCAAGCATGACATCCGCTTCCGATATATCACCGACACCGACATGAACAATTTTCGGCACAACCTTTGAAGATTTAACATTTTGAATAGCATGAGATACAGCTTCGGCTGAGCCGTTTGTATTTGCTTTTATAATTAAGTTCAAGTTTGTAACTTCGTTATCAGTCATCGCCTCTTTTTGAACATGGGCAGCTGTCATTGCTTCAAGACGAGTCGAGCGTTCTTGAGTTTTGCGCTGTTGAACAATAGCTTTCATTGCCTTTTCATTTTCAACAACTTCAAAAATATCACCCGCTTGCGGTACTTCATTTAAGCCCAATATTTCAACAGGTGTTGAAGGGCCCGCTGTTCTGACTCTTCTACCGGAGTCATCCAATAAAGCTCTTACTTTTCCTCCGACACTACCGGCTACAATTGAGTCACCCACTTTTAAGGTACCGTTTTGAACAAGCATTGTTGCAACGGGGCCTTTTCCTTTATCTAAATTAGCTTCAATAATAACACCCGTTGCAGGACATTTTTCAACGGCTTTTAATTCCTGCATATCTGCAACAAGTAAGATATATTCCAAAAGTTCATCAATACCTGTTTTTTGAAGTGCCGAAACAGGTACACAAATTGTATCTCCACCCCACTTTTCAGGCAGAAGATTGTGTTCTGCAAGTTCTTGTAAAACTTTATCGGGGTTAGCATCAGGTTTATCAATTTTATTTACCGCAACAATAATAGGTACACCCGCCGATTTGGCATGCGATATGCTTTCTATTGTTTGAGGCATAACCCCGTCATCCGCTGCAACGACCAATACCGCAATATCGGTTGATTGAGCACCACGAAGGCGCATTTGAGTAAATGCTTCATGCCCCGGGGTATCAATAAAAACAATTTTTCTTTTGTCGAGCCAAACGGTATAAGCTCCGATACTTTGGGTAATTCCGCCGACTTCTGTTTGTACGATTTTATGTTTTGAAGCCCTGATTGAATCTAAAAGCGTTGTTTTGCCGTGGTCAACATGACCCATAACTGTTACAACGGGAGCACGTTTTACGATATCTTCTTCTTTAGCATTAACAAGATATTTGTTCACGCCTTCTTTTTCTTCTTCGGCTGCAATAAACGCTTCAACATCTTCATCCAAAACTTCAAGTTCAAAGTTTAGCGCAACTTTTTTAGCCGTTTGAGTATCAATTGGTGTATTAACCGTTACCATAATGCCTTCAAGCATTAAGAATTTGATAATTTCAGCGGGAGTTTTTTTAATTTTGTCGCTAAGCTCTCCAACGGTCATTGGTTTATCAATAACGACAGATGTTACGACTTCCACCGTACCTGTGTCTTGAGTATGTTTTTTGTGTTTATTTTGAACGGCTTTTTCAAGACTTATTCTTTCTTGTTCTTCTTGCTTGTTATTGTAAGCGTGTTCTTTTTTCTTTTTCTTAGCGCCTCTGAATTGGTTTTGATAAATGTCTTGCGGTATTATATGTCTTTTAATCGGTTGAGCAGGTATAGACTGTTTTTGATTTTTATTTTCCCTGTTGTCTTTTTGTTTTTTATCAAATTGTCTTGACGAAGGTTTATCATCAACCGGTTGTTTTGAGAAGTTCTTTTTTGTCATTGAAGGCAGATTCATATATCTGTCTGTTGAGTTCTCAATTTTTTGTTTTTTAACTTCCGCTTTTAAAACCGGTTTTTCATCTTCACGAATTTTAGGTTTTTGTTGAGTTTTATTTTTTGTTTCAGTATTTTGATTTTGTTGTTTGGGTTGTTTTTTGGGAGCACTTCTAACTATTTCAAGCTTTGATACGGTTTTCATCACGGGCTTTTGCTGCTCGGGCGCTTGAGGAGTTTCTTTTTCAGCTGTTTTTTGTTTCTTTACAACAAACGCTTTTGGTTTTATTGAAGAGTTGTGCGTTTTTTTGTAAAGTGCCTTAATTTTATCTGCTTGACTGTCTGCAACAGTGGAACTGTGTGATTTAAGCCCCATATTAAGCAATTCATTAGCTTTTTCAATTAACTCTTTTGAAGTTATATTTAATTCTTTTGCAAGTTCGTGTACTCTCATGGTTCTCCAGTTTTATTGAATAACAACTTACAATTAGAATAACACAAGCATAATTTGAAGTACAGTATTAAAAATTAAGTTTATCAATTCCTACTAATGTCCAGGGTGCATTTTTTCTTTTTTTGAAATAGTATTCAATAATTACATCGTTGTTGCCCGTGTCTATGAACTTAACACCACTTGGAAGTTTAATTTTAGTATCTTCAATTACCTCTGACGGCTGTAAAAATTTAAATTGGGAATAAATATCGTATTCATTTGAATTTATAAAAACTTTTACTTTGCAAAACAAGTTATTTATAGTGTATTTTGAATTGTTTGTAATATCAAAATCAAGATAATATTTTCTTTTATTTGATACTAACTTTTTTTCCATCGTAATTCTGCTGCCGTCAATCTGAATATCTTCTTTATAGATATAAGAATGCTCAAGTATTTTTTTATACCTTGCAAGCTTCATACTGTAATAATTATAAGTTGATTTATCCATTCTTTCTTGCGCTTGCTTGATTAAATACATCAATACGGAGTTATAAACATAAGGATTTACTATATACGGGTCTTTCATTAATGCGTTATATATATGTACTTCGGCTAATTTTTTATCCGTAGCAAGGTAAATTAAGCCGAGCTTATACTCGGTTGTAGGAAGATATTTAATATTAAGCGAATTTTTTAAATCAGAAGCAGCGTCTAGCGTGTTTAACTTTTCCATTCTTTTATCTGCCAGCTTAACGTATTCAAGGGCATATCTTTCTTTAATTGAATTAAAAAGAGAGAGCTTTTTTAAACTTTTTGCATATTTAAAAGCCACCTGATAAGCCTTAAGAGAAGCTTCATACTCTCCTTGTTTATCCAAATTAATTGCAATTTGATTATATATATTTGTTTTATATTCAATCGTTTTCTTGTTTATAAGTGACAACTCTTCACATAATGTTATACTTAGCGCAAAAAGATTTTGCCTTGCACAGAACATTGCATAGCAATAAAGCACGTAGTTAGCTCTATTTGAAACTTTAAGAGCAATTTCATAGTAATCGTTTGCTTTTGCAATTTGCCCCAGTTCTTCGTATTTTTGAGCAAGCCTAAGACTAATAAGATAGTTTTCAGGGTCTTGTTCAAATTTTTCTTCAAGCAGTTCAATTGTGTAAAATTGCGCAAGGTTGTTTGTAGAAAAACCTTTGTCATTAACTCTTTGCTCGGTTCTGAACAACAGCTCAAGTTCTGCAAAAAGACAAAAAGAAACTGCAATTACAGCAGATATAACAATTGAAATAAGGTATTCTTTAATGTGTGTTTTTTTAGCTTTTTTAATCATAATATTCTCTTATTTCAATTGATTCAATTGTATTAATTTTTTTAAATATTTCATTAATTTCTTTTAAAGTTTTTTTGGTTGAGATAACCCCGCTGAATTTTAACTCACTATGATTTAAAAGTTTTTTGTTAAATTTAAATATTTTATGAAAATTATTTTCAAAAATCGATTGAATTGCTTCGCATTCATCCATTGAAGCACTAAGAGAGATTTCATACAAATTATAGAATTTTTTTCTTTTTGATAGTACATCTTTTTCAAGACGTCTGATTAATATTAAAACTACAAGTGTTGCAAGAGAAGCCGTAATTGCGCTCATATATTGTCCGCAGCCGCATGACATACCGATTGCTGCGCAAATCCATAAAGTTGCTGCTGTTGTAATACCTAAAACATTACTTCCATGACGCATAACCGTTCCCGCACCGATAAAACCAATCCCTGTAATAACTTGAGCAGCAATTCTGGCGGGGTCGTTTTGAACAACGATATTATCCGCTACTCTCATCTGAAAGCCGTATATTGATAACAGCGTAAATACGCATGCTCCAACACAAACAAGAATATGCGTCCTAAGACCTGCAAATTTACCTGTCAATTCTCTTTCGGTTCCCGGAATGAAAGCTAAAATCACGGCAAGGATTATTCTAAAAATTATTATAAAGTTGTCATTAGAGCTTAAATTGTTGATTACTTCCTGCATTCTTATCACCTTATTTTATTGTTTTAGGGTCTGATATATCTCTTATTTTATCCCCCAGAACGTTAAATGACAAAACTGCAATAAAAATTAAAAATCCGGGAGTTAAAAGCCAGGGTCTGTAGAGTATATTTGCAAATTCCTGCGCTTCTTTAAGCATATTTCCCCAGCTTGCATCGGGCAGCTGTATTCCAAGACCCAAAAAGCTCAATCCCGACTCCGCTAAAATATAAGAAGGAACCGATAAAGTTATTGCAATAATAACATAACTTGATGTTTGAGGAAGAATATGTTTAATAATAATCCTTCTTCTGCTTGCCCCTATTGTTTCAATTGCCTTTATGTATTCCATATTTTTAATTGATAAGACCATGCCCCTTATTACCCTTGCAAAACCTGCCCAGCCGATAAGAGCGAGTATCGCTGTAATAAGCGCAAAACGTTGTTTGGATGTCATATTTGAAGGCAGTATCGAAGCAAGAATAATTAACAAATAAAAGCTTGGAACAGACATTACGGCTTCAGCCGTTCTCATTAATATTTTATCAACTCTGCCTCCCAAATAGCCTGAAATACCCCCATATATTGCGCCTATGGGTATTGAAATTAAAAGCGCCAAAAAGCCGATTGTAAGAGAAATTTGACCTCCGAAAAACAACCTTGAATAGACATCATGCCCGTTTATATCCGTACCAAGTAAAAATAAATTACAATCTTCAGGCTTTGAAATTAAATGTAAATTACATTTAAAAAGACCTAAAAACTTGTATTCATAACCTTTTGCAAAAAATTTAAGCTTATATTTTTTAGATCTGTCTTGTTTATATTCAATTTCAAGACTGTCTTTATCAAATGTTTTTATGTAATTATAAGTGTAGGGAAATTTTAGTCTGTTATTTTTATCAATGATATATAAATTACTCGGCGGCTGATAAGCAAGATTTCTGTTTGAATAGTTTGAAGGATACACGGCAAAAAAATCCGCAAATAATATCAGGCAATAAAGAATAACAAGAACAATAAATGCACTAAACGGTATTTTATCTTTTTTAAGTTTATAAAAAAAGTCTTTATAAGGTTTCATCTTACACCCTTACACGAGGATCGGTAATTTTTAATAATATATCTGCAATTAAATTGCCTAAAATCAGCATAAAAGCACCTATCATAAGACTTGCCATAACAAGATTAATATCTGAAGCTAAAACAGCTTCAAGTATCAATTTACCAAGCCCGGGATACTGAAAAACATACTCGGTTAAAGCAGCTCCCGATAACAACCCCGCAAATTCAAAACCAAGCATGGTTATTATCGGATTAATAGCATTTCTTAGAGCATGCTTTGTTATAACCTTAAATTTTGTTAATCCTTTAGCATAGGCAAATTTAACATATTCCTGATTTAATATGTCAAGCAAATTTGCTCTCATTTGCCTCATTATCGAAGAAAGGGATATAGTTGAAAGAACAAAAACAGGTAGTGCTAAATGATGAATAATATCTAAAATTTTTTGAATTAAATTCATCTCGGGAAAATTAACGCTCTGTAAACCGCCAATCGGAAACCAGCCTGTTTTTTGCGCAAAGAGCAACATTAAAATTGCAAAGAAAAAAGAAGGAATTGCCATCCCGACGCTTGTTAAAACGGTTAAAATTTTATCAAATAACGAGTCGTAATATACTGCGGCAATAATACCTAAAGGCAGAGCAATTATCCAACTTACAAAAATTACGCATATTGATAATAACAAGGTGTTTAAAATTCTTGATTTAATTTTTGTTGATACTTTGGTATTATCCGTACAATAGCCCATATTTCCGACTATAAAATTTTTTGCCCAAAGCATATATTGAACAATTATCGGTTTATCCAGCCCAAGCCTTTTTGTTTCTTTTTCAATTGTTTCTTTGCTAATTGCAGGGTTCATCTTAAGTTGAGCCAAAGGGTCAACGGGAGATAAACGTATCAAAAAGAAGCTGATTAAAGATACGATAAAAAGAATAGGAATGCTGCTTAAAATTCTTTTGAAAATATAAACCCAAGTACTCATCTTACTAAAATCCTACAATAAAACAAACTTTTTAAAATAGCCCGCTTGATTAATTAAATAAATTATTTAATCTTTCCTGAATATCCTCAGGGTCTATTTCATTTGTTATATTGTTAACATCCATTGAAGCTTGAAAATATTTAGCAGCTTCAATATTTTCGTTTTTAAGGGCATAACATCTGCCAAGGTTATAGTAAGCAAGTGCATAATTAGGGTTGCACTCAACCGCTTTTTTAAAGCAGTCAATTGCATTTTGCATTTGTACCAAATCATCAAGATAAATAACACCGAGGTTATTATATGCGATATCATATTTTGAATCAAACTTAATTGAGAGCTTATATTCTTTTATTGCTTCATCAATATTTCCCATGCCCCAGTATAAATAACCTAAGTTACAGTGTATCTTAGAATTGTCCGGTTCAAGCTCAAGTGCTCTTCGATATACGATTAGAGCGTTTTTATAATCTTCATTATCATAAAAAGCACTTCCTAAGGAAATATATACATCAATTTCTTTAGGTGTTAGTGCATTTGCCGCACAATAATTTGCAATTGCACAATCGGTATTCTTTATAACGTTTTGTTGAATATAGCCGAGCGTTTGAGCGACTATACTTGTCCAATCTGCCTTAGGATTAATTGCAATAGCAGCTTGATAGTGACTTACGGCTTTTTCAACTTCACCCTTCATAAAATAAAGATTAGCTATGTTTGAATGCATAAGAGCGTTTTGCGGATGAATTTTTACATATTTTTCACTGTATGCAATTGCGTTTTCGTAATCTCCCATTTCTTCATAAGTATTAACCAAACCGCTGTATGCTCTATAACTTAAAGGTTCAATCCAAAGTGCCATTTTAAATTCAATTATTGCTTCTTCAAGCTTACCCGCCTTAACGTAAACATTGCCGAGAGCCGTATATAAATCGGCAAAACCGGGCATTTTATCAATTGCTTCGTTGCAGCAGGCAAATGCTTTTTCAAATTCTCCTTTAGCGGCCAAGCATTCCGCTTGAACCATTACTGTTATATATTGCAGTCTGTTTGCCTTCTTAAGAGCTTCTTTATCAAAAGGCAGGGTTATAATCGCCATAAAAAGTTCAAAATTACTTAAAAATCTTTGTTTAAAATTTGTAAAGTATAACATTTTTAACAGCTTTGATTTTGAATAATGCATTCTTGCGCTGTTAAAAAACCTTCCTTTTAAAGCTTTTGTAACGTGGACTAAAGCGTCTTGGTATCTGTCTTTTTTCTTTAAACAATTTGAAATCATAAAATGACAATCAGATTTATTGGCATTTTTATCAATTGCAATGTTAAAATAGTTAATTGCTTTATCAAGCTCACCTTTATAATAAAGAGCTACGCCGATTTTATAGTATATTTGCCCGTTATCGATTAAAATTTCAGCTGCTTTTTGATACTCTGTTATTGCTTCATCTATATATTGCTTAGCCTGATAAATGTCTAAGTGTCTGTCTAAGTATAAATCTCCCAATCTTATATGAAGATTGGTATCAGAAGGAGAATTTTGAAGTAAATCTTGACAATATTCGATTGCATGCTGGATATCTCCTTTTTTTGTCAGTTTATCAATTTTCTTTTCAATTTTTTTAATATCTTCCAAAATAACCCCGAGTCTTTAACTTTGTGCCATTAATCTAAATACATGTTTTACGATTTTATCTTCGTCGTTTTGTGCTAAGTTAATATATTTAGCAACATAAACGTTATTTTCCGCTTTTATAATTCTAGCTTGAGTAAATATATCTTTTTCAAAATCTTTTTCAAAGAGTTGAATATTTATAATTTCGTTAATATTAAGCTTAACATCACTAAACAAAAATGCAACTCCACCTGCTGATATATTTTTTGAAACAACCTGATAAATTTTATCATTAACGCTTATATTAAAATTAAATTCGCTAACTACTCTTGCATGCTGCCTTTTTTGTTCAACGGAAACAGAAGCGGAATTTTCAACAATAATTGTATTATTTTTTGAATTTAGCTCAGATATAACAAGTGATATCATTCTTTTAAGCCCTAAGTGGGTATCAACGATTATATCAAGTTCATCCAGCTCCTTAATGTTTTTTGCTTCTTCAAGCGAGTTATCTGAAATTAATATTTTAACCCTATCTGAAATATATGCTAAAACAATACCGTCTAAAACAGCATTTTTGAATTTGATTTTAAGCGCCTGATTATTTCTTATTTCTTCCATAAACCGATTTTAAATTATTTTTTCAATTTACGCAAATTATTTACTAAATTTCGCTCATAATCATATCGCATTTATAGTCAAAACTGTCTTGAATAAATTTATCGGTTATAAATTTGCTTTGTAAAACCAAAATTTTCTTAGCTTTAATATTATTTTTTGAAAAAAATCTGTCATAAAAGCCTTTACCGTAACCCAGTCTGTAATTTTGAGAGTTGGCAATAAGCGTTGGTATATAGATTACATCTAAAATATCAGGGTTAATTTTTTCACCCTTTGGCTCCATAATTCCAAATTTGCCTAAATGTAAATCATTAACCGACTCGACAAGGCAAAACTCAAGCTCTTGATTGTTACATCTCGGAAAATAAAATAACTTATCTTTAAAATTAAGCAATTTTAAAAGGCTTATTTCTCCTCTAATAGGGTAATATAAACCAATATGAGAAGATGAGATAAACTCTTTTGAATTGATAATTTTATTTGTAATTAAATCTGAATAAGTATTTATAAGCCCTTGAGCTAAATCTTTTTTTCTTTTTTCAAGCGCTGTTTTTCTTAATTCTTCTTTGGTTTTAATAAGTAATGTCATAGTAATTTTGTTTAATCCGATAAGATGTGTATATGAAGATGTTCAACAACTTGACCCGCATCTTTTCCCGTATTTATTAAAGTCTTAAAATGTGTAATATTTTCCTGTTTGTTAATTTTTGTAATGGCTTCAAACATTTTTTTAATTAAAGTAAAATCTTTAACTTCGTTTAAAGACTTAATATGTTCTTTTGGTATTACAAGAATATGCTTTTTTGCTTTCGGGTTAATGTCGTTAATTGCAAAGCATGTTTCATCTTCATAAACGAATTCTGAAGGGATTTGCTTGTTTAATATTTTACAAAAAATACAATCGTCCATAATTTCTCCTCACTAATTTAGCGTAAAATTTAACAATTAAATTATAATTTAAAAATATTAAAATTTTAATCAATTATTTTACAACCCAAAAAAACGTATTATAATTTTACTATGGGGATTAATTTCAAAAAAATTTTATCAATATTATTGTTTTTGTCATTCATAAATGTTCAACTTGCTCTTTGTGAACCAATTTCAGGGCATGTTCAAATGGATGATAAGCTTGAGCAAACGCTTGATAAGGAACTTTTTACGGGTGAAATTGAAAAACTTGATTCCGATGATGTTATTACTCTCAGCGTTTCACAAGTTTTAAGCTCAGGCTATACAATTGAAGGTGATGAATTTTTTGCTGAAGTAACATCTGACGTTGAATCGACTAAAGGAGTGATTATCCCTGTCGGTACAATTGTACACGGCACCGTGCAATATATAGGCGAAGCTAAAAATATGGGCAGGGACGGTTATGTAAATGTTGCTTTTGATTATATGGTTACACCTGACGGCAGAGAAATTCCCATACAAGCAACTCTTACAACAAAAGACACTCCAATAAAAGGTGCAGCTAAGACAATAGCTCATCATGCGGGCTATACAATTATAGGCGGGCTTGCAGGCGGTTTTTTGGCTTTAAATACCCTAGGGCTTGGCGCCGCAGTTGCTTCTAACGGTTATACAATTGCGGGAGGTGCTGCAATCGGCGGTGTTGTTGGGTTAACTGCGGCAATTGTTACAAAAGGCGACGGTTTTATGATAAAACCCGGGGACGAGCTTAAAATTAAGGTTTCATCAAGTATTGATATGCCCGTATTTTCTCCAAACGCATTTCGAGAAGAAGAGCTTCTGCTTGAAGGTCTGAAGGTTAGAATAAACTCGGTTAATCTCGAAAAAGACCCTTTTGGAACTGAAAATACAATTGTTCTTTCGTTAGGGATAGATAATTACACGGATTATTATTTTTCAACTTTTGATATTGCGCTTGTTTCAAATACAAATCAGGTTTTTTTTCCAAGCCCCTTTGGTGATACATCTCTTTGGTTTAAAACAATTGCTCCGGGGGATAGAGTTGCAGGCAAACTTTCTTTCAGTGTAACAGATAAAAAAGCTCATCATTGGCTTGTTTTTTATGACCGTAAAACAAAAAAACCTCTTGCAAAATTTTCAATTGATAATGCTAAATCAGATTTAAAACAATTGGCTAAAGCTAAAGAAAAGAAAAAAAAGAAATAGCAATTCTTTTCTAAAAATTGTTTTTATATATATATGATAAACACCGGTTTAAATAGCGCACTAAACGAAAATAAAAATTTTTATCAAAATGTATCGGATAAAAATAATAATGCTGCGCCCCTGAATAAAATAAATAAAACCGGTTTTTACACACCTTCAAATAACGATACTTTTTATTATAACGACCCTAAAAAAGAAAAAAGAAAAAAGATTTTTAAATATTCAACTCTTATAACAACAGCCATTGTTGGAGTTGCGGCACTTTTTAAAGTAGGACAAAGTAAACACATAAGCGAAATTTTGAAAAATTTAACAAGCGGTATTCAACAAAAAAGTGAACAACAATCAAAAGCAATAGCTAATATTATGTCAAATACAATTAATATTAAAGATGATCTTTGGGATAAATTTGCAAAAAAATTAAAAAAATGTCATATAGGTATTGTTGATAGAATTGGCAATTGGATTACAAACGTCTATAAAGCCGGAATAAGCAATTCTCTGGGTAAAAAGTATGATAAGATGAGAGAAAAACTTGTTACTTTAGGGTATAGCGATATTGATGATTTTAAAACATGGTTCGATAAAACTAACGCTGATATGTTTGAAAGTTTACACAAAGAAGGAGAAAAAGTTACCGATAATCTCTTTAATAAAGACATATTTAAAAGAGTTACTTCTTCAAACATAGCTGACGGCAAACTGAAAGATGTTTATTCAAAACAAACAATCAGGGCACCCGAAGGCGCAAGCGAAGAGTTAAATAAAACACTTAAAGAATTTAATTCGCTAAAATCAACCATGCTTGCAAAAATGCGTGATATTAACTGCGGAAGTGCTCCGACTGATTTACTTACAATAATTATGTCAACACTCGGACTTGGTGTTGCAACAGCAACGGCAGATAATAAAGAAGAGCGAAAATCAATCGTTGTTAATTTGGGTATACCGCTTATTGCGACACTTGCAAGTACAACTTACGGTACAATTAAATGCTTTAGCGGGGCAAAATCTTTAATATTCGGTCTGGCGCTCGGGCAGGTTGCAAAGATTGGCGCAAAAACAATTGATAATACGCTAAAGAAAAAAGATAATCAAACAATATAAAAAGCTCTGAACGTTATTGTTCAGAGCTATATTGTAGTATAAAAATATTATTCGGAAATTGATATAACGCTAACAGGACATGCGTCAGCAGCGTCTTTTACGCAGTCTTCATTACCGCTTACTTTGGATTGATTAACCGTGCAAACATCTTCTACTTTAAATACGTCAGAGCAGTAAGATTCGCAAGCGCCGCAGCCAATGCAGCCATCTTCTATGGTAACTTTCATATTAATCTCCTTTTACAAAGTGCTACGCTGTATTATATATAAAAATTCGTTTTTTTTCAAGTGTGTAATGTTATTTTACTGAATATGTCTTATTTTAAGTGAGATGGCAGACTAAAGTCTGCCCTACTTTCTTCATTAACATTGTTTAGTTGAGCCGTAGGGTGGACTTCAGTCCACCGTTTTATTATGGTAATCTTGCTAAATATGTACTGTGTCAATCGTAATGGT